>JAENWI010000096.1 GCA_016650115.1 Peptostreptococcaceae bacterium
AGAACCAACTGCTGACCTAAAAGAGTTCTTACGTGGAGAAGTAAGGTATTCTTCCTTAGAAATTTCTTTCCCAGAGCATGCGGGTGAACTATTTGATAAGGCAGTATCAGATGCCAAGGAGCGGCTTGAGTCGTACAAGAAGCTAGCTAGGGGATAACATCTATATATTGACATCCTTTTTATCCTTGGATTTTATGGGTCATATCTAATTACGTATATTCTGAACCTAAAATGGCTATACCCCTTTAATCATGTGGGATACAGCCATTTTAGGTTCAGAAGATACGTAATAAAGGTGTGATTGAGAGAATTTGCAAATTTTGCATAGCAAACAAGCCACCGGGATTTTTTGTGTTAGAGTAAATTCCGATGACTTCGCTGCAAAATTCTAAGTAATTCCATCTGTTTTTTACAATTAATTGAGGTTACTTCTTTAAGAGTGAAGGTTTTAAAGTTACATCATCAGATGAAACTGCTTCTAAACCAAAAGCACCAATCACATCTTTGCCAAGCAGTACTCTGGTCAGTTCAAAAGGGGTGCATCCGTTTAGACTGACCCTTGGGGTACTGTTTATATGATTTGTAAGTAAAGTAATATCAGTTTGCGATAAATTGTCAAATGTTGACCCTTTAGGGAGTACATAGCGGATATATTCGTGATTTTTTTCAATATCGGTCTTTTGAAATGAGGCCAAAGGATCACAAAAGTAATATTGGTGCGACGAATAGAAGCGTTTCCAGGTTTTCAAAAACAGATAAAACAGAAACTTGCTTCTTATCAGGAAGAAGATAGATAAGCATGCATTTTGAGAAAGCACTTATTGAAAAGTATGGTATATTTGCAGAACTGAATACGGGGAATATTCTGATGCTCATGACTGGAATTGGAAACAGCAGAGCGGATTATGAAATTTTGATTAAAGCGTTGAAAGAACTTAGTGGAATTAATCAAAGCGAGAAAACTTCCGAGAGAACGGAAAAATTTGATATTCCAAAATCAAAATTATTAGAAGCTGAAGGAAAAATTTGCTTGAAGGCTGTCATACCATATCCGCCAGGAATACCTCTCGTTTGCCCTGGGGAAATTATTACTAAAGCACACATTGAAACAACATATGGCTTACTCATAAATGGAGAAAAAGTCTTAGGATTAAAAAATAAATGCGAAATGGCATATAAAGAATAGATACTAAATTGCATTTAAAGAACAGATGAGAAATGGCATTTAAGCAACAGAATGGACTGCACCTAATCTTACGGTGGAAAGGAATTAGCATGTACCAACAATTTTTCGTTCTTTTTGCAATTATGTTTTCCGGCTATCTTTTAAGAAAATTTGTTATAATAGATTTTAATATGAATAGGGGCCTGAATCGATTTATAGTATATTTTTCTTTCCCCTGTTTAATATTAGAAAAAATAGGGATGCTTCCAATGGATAAGCCTACAATGAATTTATTTTACATTGTGTTTGGAATTGGTTTCGCTCTTTTTGCAGTATACGCGGGGATTGCTTTTTTGTATGTTAAAGCAAGGCATTTCCCTAAGGAGAAGTCTGGAATTATAGAATTTGCGATGACTGCTGCCAATACGGGGTTTATGGGTTTCCCTATAACTCTTTTGTTTTTTGGTGAGAAGGGATTACTTTTAATACTTGCATTAAATTCCGTTTTATATATTTACACTTTTACGTATGGGTTATATCTTCTAAGAAGAAATAATGATAAATTAAAAGAAAAAAACATGAAAAATAATATGGTTGGGTTGTTTAAACTGCTTTTGAATCCAAGTATTATTGCGTTAGTACTTGGTTTAATGATTAGCAACAATCATTTCGAAATTCCAGTGGTAATTCAAAGTTATCTTCAGCTGATTGGAGATGTTGCAACTCCCATGGTGATGATTTTTATAGGATCTTCCTTGTATGGATGCAATCTTCTAGATATGATAAAAGACAGGGTAATAGCGGAGAGTGTTATCATGAAATTATTAGTGATGCCGGTTATTACAGCTTTGCTGGTGATGTTTCTCCCTCTTTCGGTATTGGCAAAAACGATGTGTGTTTTCAGCTGCGCTTTTCCAACGGCTGCCATGGTGCCAATTCTAACTGAGCAAGAAGGAAAGAATGTTGAATTTGCAAGTATGATTTTATTACTTAGCACGGTACTTTCAATGGTAACAATACCTGTTATTGTTGAATTTGCACGGATAGTTTTTGGATGATTGATTGAAACCTGATATAAGCCTGCAAATCAGTCAGCCACCTCCAATGCCATAGGGAACTGGGAATACCGGAAAATATTTGTTGAAAAAATATGAAATAAAAATAGATAACACCTTGAATTAAAATTGGCCACCTGACTGTAAAAAAATTGCAGACAGCAAGTGGCCAATTTTTATATATTAACAATAAAATAATCAATCATTCCCCAAATGTGTCTGCAAACACGTCTGTCATGTATCTTCTCTTGCAGACAGGGCATACAACAGGGGTGTTGTTAGGGTTTGAATTGGCGAAATGCTCTTTTGTGGTAACAATTACTCCACATTTTTCACATCTGGCCCACTCAAAATGCTTGTGCCATATAGTGCGACCTTCTTCGTTGTCTTTTATAGTAATACATTTGGTAGGACAAACTTCTGAACAAGACCCGCAACCCATGCAATATTCAGCAGGCTTGCCATAAGGTGTATTAATTTCTTTAGTAACACCTCTGTTTACAGTTGAAATTGCACTAATGCCCAGCTTTTCACAAGCTTTTACACAACGGCCACAAAGAATACAATGGCTTTTTTTTTCTTTAATTATGGGCGCTTTTTCAATCTTATATAAATTCATTAATTCCATTATGGCAGGATTTTCGGGCGCCATTGAATACAAGTGTTTCAATATGGTTTTCCTAACCTTTGAAACTCTTTCAGTTGTAGTGACAACCTTTAAATTTTCCTTGACCTTGTAAGCACAAGCCGCTACAAGTCTTAAGGAGTTTTTCTCTTCGACTTCAACCATGCAGAGTCTGCAGGAGTGAGTCGGCTCTGTTGAAGAACTGTAGCAAAGGCCTGGGATAAATACCTCCGCACGCCTTGAGGCGTCCATGATTGTATCATCTTGCTCGGCAGAAATCTCGAGCCCGTCTATTGTAAATTTCATTGGTTCACCTCCCTTCCTTTATTCTACGTAAATTGCTTCAAATGCGCATGTCGACTTACAGTTACCACATCTAATGCATTTATTTTGGTTAATTATATAAGGTGTTTTAGGCTTGCCCGTAATTGCTTCAACAGGGCATACCTTGACGCATAATCCGCAGAATTTACATTTGTCAGGTATAATCTCATATTTTATCAGTTTCGGGCATACCCCAGCTGGGCACCTTTTATCTACAATATGTGCTAAATATTCATCTCTAAAATATTTCAAACTTGATAATACTGGATTTGGCGCGGTTTTGCCAAGCTCACACAGGGAAGCCTCTGAAGTGACATATGCCAACTCTTCTAACAAATCTAAATCGGACAATTCACCTTTGCCTTCACAAATACGGGTTAGAATGTCGAGCATTGCTCTTAAACCTTCTCTGCAAGGTGTGCATTTACCACAGGATTCTTCTGTAAGAAACTTCATATAATATCTTGCCAACTCAACCATGCAGGTGTTTTCGTCCATTACAATAATACCGCCGGAACCCATAATAGAACCTTTTTCTTTTAGAGAGTCAAAATCTATTTCAAGGTCTAATAATTCTTCTGGTATGCATCCGCCGGAAGGACCGCCTGTTTGAGCTGCCTTAAATTTCTTGCCGTTTGGAATGCCACCTCCAATTTGGAAAATAAGCTGACGTAAAGTTATTCCCATAGGGACCTCGATAAGGCCGGTGCGATTAACATTACCAACCAAAGAAAATACTTTTGTACCTTTACTCCCTTTGGTTCCAATACTGGCAAAGTTTTCTGCTCCATTAGTCATAATATAGGGAATATTTGCCAAACTTTCAACATTGCTCAAAACCGTAGGTGAATCAAATAAACCCTTCTCAACAGAACGGATATATTTTACTCTTGGCTCCCCAACCCTGCCTTCAATAGAAGCCATAAGAGCGGAAGATTCTCCGCAGACAAATGCCCCTCCGCCTCTGACTATTTCACAACTAAAATTAAAGCCACTGCCTAAAATATTATTACCCAGGTAGCCATTGGCCTTCGCATCGTCAATTGCTTTCTGCATATGTTTGAGTGCTAAACCATATTCATCTCGAATATAAAGAAACCCGTAATGAGAACCAATAGCATAGGCCCCAATAATTAGCCCTTCCAGTACGCTGTGAGGATCGCCTTCCATGATACTTCGATCCATAAAAGCACCGGGATCTCCTTCATCTCCATTACAGAGCATATACTTAAATTCACCGGTAATTTCATGACAGGAGCGCCATTTTAGACCGGTTGAGAAGCCGCCGCCTCCTCTGCCTCGAAGCCCACTTTTTTCAACTTCCTCGATAATTTTAATAGGTTCCATCGCTAAGGCTTTTGTCAGACCGACGTATCCACCTGCTTCCAAATAATCATTAAAGCAACTTGGATCAATAACCCCTGTATTGCGTAGTACAATTTTGTGCTGTAATGCATAGAAAGGGTTTTCCTCTTTGGAAGTTACTGGCTTGCCTGAATCATCTTTGTATAAAAGTCTTGTAACGGGTTCTTTATCAAGGCTTTCGAGTATGTCAGAAACGTCTTTTGGTTGTACTTTGTAATAAGTAATATGGGCTGGAACAATAGTAACCATAGGCCCATTTTCGCAAAATCCATTACAACCGGTTTCTTTGATTTGAGGGATAATGTTTACATCTAATTTTTTTGTTTCAAGATAAAACTGATCAACCAACGCTTGGGAGCCATTTGCAAGGCAGCCGGTTCCGCAGCAAACAAGAATTTTTTTTGTCATTTAATCCACCGCCTTAACGCAAGAATTGATAATTTCTTTGGCCTTACCAAGTTTTACATTGCCAAAATAATCCTGGTTACAAATTACGACAGGAGCCATGGCGCAAGCCCCAACACAGTTAACGATTTCAAGAGAGAACAGACCATCAGGAGTAGTTTCTCCTTCGTTTATATTAAGAGCTCTTTTAACTTCATCTAAAACACTCAAACTGCCTCGTATGTGGCAGGCGGTTCCATCGCATACTTTTATAATAAATTCCCCTTTTTTTTCAAGACTAAGTGATTTATAATAAGTTGCCATGGAAAAAATATCTGAAATAGGTATAGCCAAATAGTTTGAAATGGCTTTCAAATTATCTGGAGATATATATTTGTACTCTTTTTGAACCTCTTGTAATATAGCGAGGGAAAATCGTTTCGCGCTCGGAAAAGTTATTAATATTTCTTCTATACTTCTTTTTTTATCATTCAAAATTAACATCCCCCTTTCGTGGGAATCAGCCACCTGCAATTCTAGGAAATAAAGAAATCATATCAGTGCTTTCGATTTTTGAGTTTAGCCCATCAATAAAGTCGATATTACGACCATTGATTAGAAAAATTACATCATTATTAATACCTTTTTTATCGTCAGTTAGTAACTGTGAAGACAAAGTTTGACCATATTTATCAGCAATATTTATTAATAATTGTAAAGCACTAAGTTCTCCAAATGAAAATATTTCTTCTTTGCAATGAGTTTGATCTCTAAAATATGCAAAATATTTTACTATCATTATTTTCTCCAATAACACAGCAGGGGCGAACCCCTGCTAAATATAAAATACTTAGATTAGATTGTTAAGCCAATCCGAGACTTTCCAGTTTTTCCTTTGTAGGGAAGCTATCTTTACCCCACCCACGTAATTCATAGTATTCTTTTAGCATTACATCAAGTTCACAAACTTTACCCTTAGCAGGCCCTTCAGAAACAGGTTCAGTCAATAGTCTAGGTGGCAGTGTGTCATCTAAAGCAGTAAAACCTTCCTGCATATTGTAAAGCTTTTCCAAATTCCATATCCGCTCTCCAGCTTCGAGCAGCTTTTCATCTGTTAAATCCCAACCCGTTGCAGTTCTAACCATTGC
>JAENWI010000509.1 GCA_016650115.1 Peptostreptococcaceae bacterium
AGGAACCATTCAATGCAGGATTCCTTTTTAATATTAGTTTTATTTTTCATTTTTTTAATTTATAAATTATCAAATATCTTGTTTTAAGAATATCCCCCCGAAGGGGGATAAATTTCATTTTATTTAAGGCTTAGTTACGATACTTGCTTGTAATGTAACTGCTTTCTGTGATAATAACCTGCCCAAAACTGTTGTTCCTGTGTTCAGAGAGATTAGATTTTGAGCTAAAATATTTCCTTTGAAATTAACATTCGATCCAAGGAGTGCTTGAGTTGCTGTTACCCAGAAAATGTTTTTTGCTTGAGCCCCACCCGCTAATGTAATAATAGCATCATTGTTAATGGTAAAATCATCTGAAATCTGGAAAACCCATGTATCATCTGGTCCTCCGGAAAGGGTTACACCGGCGTTTGTTATTAAAAGTCCGGTACCCCATTTATATAGTCCTGGAGCCAAAGTCCTACCACTAATGTCACCAGCACCTAAATTAACAATAACATTAGTTGTTAAACCATTTGCTGTGGTGAACGCAGTTTCCTGATCGGATATTGCTGTTGAAACATAAGTTGGAGTAGGTGGCGTATAATCTGCTGCATATATTTTCCCAACTACATAAATAGAGGTTGAAAATTGAGTAGTAGCATCCATTGTTTCTGAAAATCCTGTAATGGCAGTGCGATCAATTGGACTAACTCCTATATCGCCTGTAATTAAAGTATTACCAGTAGTTGAGATTCCTGACTTGGTCAATACGGCAAAGTTGCCGGCAGTTCCTAAATCGACTACTCCAGGTCCAAGAATAGGACCAGCAAGAGTAGTGAAACTCCAAACATAGTCACTTTCAATTGCTGTTCCTGCCAAATTCTGAGCGTCGGTAGAGATAGTTGCTGTATATGTGGTACTTGCCAAAAGAGGACTATCCGGAGTAAAGCTAGCTGTTGTGCCGCTGTAAACAACAGAACCTGCAATTAAATTTGTCCCTTGTTTAAGGGTAAAAGTAGATGCGGCGGTAATCGTTGCTTCATCCATCGGTTCGCTGAAATCAGCACTTATGATTTTATCGACAGCCACTCCCATAGCTAAATCTAATGGATC
>JAENWI010000351.1 GCA_016650115.1 Peptostreptococcaceae bacterium
GATAGAATTAAAATATCATTTATTGATTCTATAACAGAAGACAATGGAGTCATGATACTGAAGAGCGCAAAAGGCACATGGTTTGGCGATAAAATAGTTTATTTTTCAATTACTACTGGCTCAGTATCAATTGACAATAAAGTGTGGTACGCTGCTGGCCCAAAAATTACTATTTCACATAAATAAAGGAAGGGATTAAATGAGCGCAAAGAACCTAGAAGAACTGTACGAGCTTATGATAAAGAATGATCCATCAATAATGGATAAAGGAAGTTGGTCTACTTCCCTTCCTACTTTTGGCGGCCCCGCTCCTTCTGATACAACAGAAGTGTGGTCATGGGATGAAACAAGGCTGTTAATCGGGACTTGTGCTAGTGATTTACAAATCGTAAACCCTAGCTAGCATAAACACCTTGCATAGCCTCCTTGCATAGGAGGCCTTGTTAGTTGCTTATGCAATTATAAAGTACAAACGGAAAGGAAGAAACAAAATGAAACAGACAATTAATGAAAGCGATTTTAGAACGGCGTTTGCAAGAATGGATAGAGCGGATCAATTCTCTTATGATGGTTTAACATCATTGTTTGATTACTTGGAAGAGATGGAAGAGGAAACAGGCGAACAAATAGAGCTTGATGTTATCGCATTGTGTTGTGAGTATACAGAGTATGAGAACTTGGAAGCTTTTTGGGCCGACTATGACAAGGATGAATATCCGGATTTTGACGCTATTAGAGACGTTACAACCGTTATAGAAAACAGCACAGAGTCTTTCATCATACAACAATTTTGAGCAATTATTGACCGGCTTTTTATAAGGCCGGTTAGATAATCGCTTTAAGCGAAAAAAGTAAAACGGAAAGGAAGGAAAACATGAAAGTAAGATTACATGATGAGGATCGGATCAATGTTGTTACTGTAGGGAAGTTGGATCAGGTATATTTCAATTTGTTGGAAAAGGCCGTTAGTACTGATACTGTACGTTGTCAATTGCTCTCTTTCTTTTACGACTATGAAAGCAAGGTTATTGTTTCAACAGATGGAAGGCGCTTGGTTATTGTCGATGTTACCAAATTATACCTTATCGACTCTTTGCCTACCAGCAATGCTAGAATGGAATATAACAAAGGACTGCTGTACGTTTATAAGGCAGATTGTAGCGGGATCTTCCCAAGTTACAAGAAAGTTGTTCCTTCTGATAATTTGCTAGAAACGAATGGCATTGAATACGACTTTTCAAAAAAACATCAAACTTTGGCTATCTCAAAGCTGTTATGCGATTATAGTTGTCCTGTTGACTTGCAATATCTACTTGATCTGGAGGGTTGTACTTACAAAGTCAAAGCAAGCGGGACTTCTAGTATAAGGCCGCTTGTTTTATACAATGAGGTTGTAACCGCTGTTGTAATGCCGGTTATGTACGAATTCAATCGCATTATGGAACAAGTGATCCAGGAAGAGGAGGAAAGCAAGGAAGAGAAGCAAGCGGTTTAATAGCTTGAATATAAGGCCCTTCCTGTAGGGCCTTTTTTATCAATAAAGGAAGTAACCAATGAAATATAAAATTATGTATATTGTCAATTATGCTATCAATAGTGACAGGCAGCTCAGGGAAACGAATTTTTTTGACAAGCCAAAAGATGCAAAGGCCTTTGCGCAAACC
>JAENWI010000246.1 GCA_016650115.1 Peptostreptococcaceae bacterium
GATTGTATTATGCAATAATTATTTCCCTATTTGTGAAAATATTTTACTGAAGGCACAGATTGGTATTTTTTATGTTAACCTTGCCTTAAAAGCGAAGTTTTCATCCGGTCACTTTCTCCGTCAAACATAAGAAGGTAACAATGATGGAGAAGTCTATCCAGTAAAGCTCCCGTCATCTGTTCGTCAAACAAAATATGTGTCCATCTCGAAAATTCAATGTTGGTTGTTATGATTATGCTTTTGTTTTCATAACAATTCGAAATGATTTCAAATATCAGCCTGGCTCCATCTCTGTCTAAAGGTACGTATCCCCACTCATCCAGTAAAATCAGATCTGCTTTATCAATCTGCTTCATAAGGCTTGCTAGGGTTCCATTTTTCTTTGCTTCTGAAAGCATATTTACAAGAGTCGTCGTTCTGTAAAATTTTACTGTACGCCCTTGCTTGCAGGCCTCCAACCCTATGGCGGTCAAGAGGTGGGTTTTGCCGGTTCCACAGTTACCATACATCACAATATTTACTTTTTCATCGATGAATCTGCAACTCTTTAAATATTCCTGATTCACCCCCGCTGGGAGCTTTACGTTACCAAACCGAAAATCATCAAAGTTTTTCAATACTTGAAATCCAGCATTTTTAATGTTTCGAATTTTGCGAAGCTCTTCTCGATATTTAATTTCCATTTCCATCAGTTTTAGAAAATATTCTTGATTTGTTTCTCCCTCAAGTGCCATACTGTTTTGTGTCATGTGCTGGCTTAGTTTAAGCATTCTGCAGCATTCTGCAATTCTTGATTCTAGCATCGAATATCACCTCTCTTGTTAAGGTAGGCATCAAAGGCATCAACTACGGGGATTAATTTTTCCATAGGAGGAATCCCTTTGGGCACCAACGCATCAGCAAAATTTAATCCATCTACGTTTTGATATGTATATATTGTCCGGAGGCTATCCGGGTCGAAGGTTCCTATCTTTGAAGCTTCTGCTGCCGCAGCGACTGCTTTTTCGAAACTTGACTCTTCTCCTATTTTTGCCAGAGTCCGAAGCAAAGCACTTTTTTCGGCATTGGTGCTTTTCCCCAAGTATTCTTTAAGCGGATCTGGAAGTGTTTCCATAATGCCACTGTACTTAATTGCATTTGGCTTTGCTGCCAGCTGATTTAAAAAGGGCAGCCACTTTATACTTTTTTGCCTGATGCCTCCATACAGTCTGTCATGGATAACAACTTCTTTTAAGTTACCATCAAGAACCCGGACTTTATTTGCAGTCAATATGATTGCTATATGTTCTCCTGCCAGTTTTGGAACCGCAGAATATTCATGAAGCCCTTTATTCAAGGTGAATCGGCCATACGAATCAACTTTTACTCTGTCAAATTTGCAAGAATTAAATGGTTCTTTGGGGAGGGGAATCATACTTTTGACATCATCCTCATAGAGAATCTGCATGTTTTCATCTTTGGCATAATGATTCCTGTTTCCATCCTTTTGACATTCATCTAAAAGCAAAGAATTATATTCTTCTAAGCTTTCAAAAGAGGGGACCGGCACCAGCAAATTCCTCCTTAAGTAGCCAACTTTATTTTCTACATTTCCTTTTTCATTTCCCTTTCCAGCATTACAAAATACGGATTCAAACATGTAATGGTTCTTAAACCTGATAAAATCATCTGTGAGTATTCTCTCTCCTGCCTTTAAGATAGAGGTGACAATGGTAGTGGTATTATCGAACCAAAGTCTTGCAGGAACTCCTCCTATGTATGTGAAGATGGCGATCAACCCTTCAAAGAGGCATTCTTGATTTTCTCCTTTAAAAAGCTGCATATAGCCCTGGTTGCTGTGAGGAAATGAAACGGCTAAATATTTGCCATCATACAGTTTCCCTGTTTCGTAAAATTCTGCTGCACCAAAATCAACTTGAGCCTCTCCTGGAATATGTGTCAATTTTACATAGCAGTTATTGTAGCCTTTATATAGTTCTTTACGCATTGCTGTTACATAGTTTGAAACAGTTTTGTAGCCACAGTCAAAAGTATCAGGGAATTCTTCTTTCAGCCGGTTAAAGACTCGTTTGCCAGTATGTCTTTGCTTTTTCTTGTATTTCAAATCCTCCTGTAACCAAGTGTCAATGGTTAACGTGAACTTGTTAAGTTTGTTTGGCCTTCCTGGACCGGCAATTGCCACCTGATCCGGCAAGACATTGTTAAAGGATTCTTTAAATATATATTTTTCAATCGTTTTTCTGTCCTTTCCCGTTTCCCGTACAATCTCAGCAACTGTTTTTCCTTGTCCATAGTACAAAGTTCTGATAGTATTAATTTGAGTCATTGTTAGCATCTCCTTTTATCCTCCTTATTATTGATTGGTCTCAATAATAAGGATACTTTTTAAAACGGGTGCCTTCAATGACTTTTTTCATTTATTGGGATTAATTATTTCACTTTTTGGGATTTCTTTTTTTCTCTTTCTCCCATTTTAATTATGCACTATACA
>JAENWI010000045.1 GCA_016650115.1 Peptostreptococcaceae bacterium
AATTATTTAGTTAGTATACGAATATCTTTTTATTTAGTATAGAAATTATTTAGTTAGTATACGAATATTGACATAACGAACATTTTATATTATAACTTATTTTAGAGACATTAACAATATGAAATCTTATTTCTCCAGATTTCAGGTGCTTTTTAGGTTCATTTTATGATTTTGATTGATTTTAAGTGCGCTTTACTCGATTCAAGGTGATTTTAGTTGCGTTTTGCTCGATTCAAGGTGATTTTAGGTGCGTTTTGCCTGTATAACAGACGATTAGGATAACTTTTTATCCCCCAGTAACGTTATTTCATAAAAATGTATAACTAATTTTCTTAATAATATGGAATTTTAACAAAAGTAGCAAAAAAAATATACTTTTATTTTAATTAAAACCCAAAATATGAAAATTATTTTTAACTAGTTATCCTTTTTCATGTTGAAACGCTTAAAGTAGGAAATAGCTAAAAATAAAGATAAATAACCGAAAGTGAAAATTACTTTTGAGATAACTAGTTATCCTTTTTCATCCTGAAACGCTTAAAGTAGGAAACAGACAGCAATAAAGTCAATGAAAACGAAGTGAATATAGGCTGGGGATGACTTTGAGTATAACTAGTTATACTTTTTCGCGCTGAAACGATTAAAGTATGAAACACTTAAAGTAGGAAATGCTTGCCAAGTAATGCAAAGTACTGAATGTAAATTCTTACAAAATCGGACTCAACTCACTCGGATTTATCAATTACATGAATGGAGTAAAATATGACCATAAATAACAATTTTCTCGAAATCCATCGGTTCTACAACCTGGCAAGATATCTATTTTTAAATATTGACTGGGAATATAATAATTTTATTAAGAACACTGGAATCAGCCTGCCTCAGCTTAGAGTCCTCTGGATTATAAAAATATATCCAGGAATATCCTTGGGTGAAATCGCTAAAGTCGGATGCTGGTCACCTCCAACAGTTACAAAAACAGTGCAAAGTTTAATTGCAAAAAAACTGGCGGTACGTTTAGAATCTTCAAGTAAGAAACTCTTCTCTTTAGGCTTGACAGATTATGGGAAAACCATTATCAAAATCAATCGATTAACAAAAGCTGACGATTTCGTGCTGTTTAACCTTTTAAGCGCCTTAAGTCCCAATGATTTTGACCTAGCCATAGAGCTCAATGAGCTCAATCCGGTCAATGAACTTGATCCGGTCAATGAGCTCAATCCGGTCAATGAACTTGATCCGGCCATAGAACTCAAATCGGTCAATGAACTTGACTCGGTCATAGAATTATTCGAAAGGATAACAAGTCACTCAAATAATGATTTTTTATTTGATTATATAAACAAAATGAATAAAATGGAGCTTAAAATCGATTATTATAATTTTTCCGAACTTGAAAAATCAAACCTGCAAAAGTTAATTCAATTCTACAATTTGTTAAGAACCTTTGTATTAACCACAGAAAAGAAACATCGAAGTTTACTGGTACCTTTAAACCTTACTTACCCTCAGCTAAGATCCCTTTGGATCATTAATGCTTACCCTGGAATCACCTCTAAAAAATTGAGTCAACTAGCCTATCTGTCACCTTCAACAGTTAATGTCATTGTAAAAAATCTTTTTAATAAGAACCTGGTTATAAAGGAAAAATCAGAATTGAAAAATTCTCTTTTTCTGTATATTACAGATTCCGGGAAAACTTTGCTGGTTAATGATTTCCACGACAATCAAAAGAGTATGCTTGCTTACAGCGATCTCACATTTCTGACAACAGCCGAATTAAAATCATTAAATCTATTTATGACCAAGCTAAATGCATCATTGAAAAGCAATTATGTTCAGAGTTATATCGCGAAAACAATTAAGGAAATAGAAAAAATGGGGAAAAAAGGAAAGAATGCAAATGATTAAAAAAATGGCTCCCCATTATTCTGAAAAGCCATCTAACTATAATTAAAAATTTTATCTTGTCGGTATTATTTCTAACCAGTAACCATCCGGGTCTGCTATAAAATAGATTCCCATCTCTTTATTCTCAAAACAGATACACCTCATATCTTTATGTTTTTCATGAGCCGCGTCATAGTCGTCTGTACGGAATCCAATATGAATTTCATTATCTCCCAAATCGTAGGGTTCTTTTTTATCTCTCATCCATGTAAGCTCAATCTGATGTTTTGATTCATCATTTGCCATGAAAACAAGAATGAACGAACCATCTTCAGCCGTAATTCTCCTTACTTCCTTCAACCCTAAAGCCTCTTCATAAAAAGTCATGGAATTTTCCAGGTTAAAAACATTGATACAATTATGTACAATTTCAAACTTCATTATTTTCTCTCCTTCGTATTATCATCTTCAACTTCCTGAAGTAGGATTCTTTTTTTGAAGGAACCTCTTGCTTCTCGTTTAATCAATTGAAGATAATCTATATGCATAGGTTCATAATTCTTCAGTTCAATCAGGCAATCAAGAACTTCATAAATATCAGCAATTTCTTCCTCATTTTTACTGATTCTGTATTCATCAATCTCTTCGATGACTTTGTTAATAAGCGCCTCTTCATATTCTTCTTCATTCATAATACGGGAAGTTTGTTTTCTGCCGCTTTCTTCAATAATCTGCGGTATATTATCTCTTGTTAATTTGTTATAAGTGATTTTCATATAAAGCCCTCCTTTTCCTCCTGGGTTTTTCATAGACTAGTTAACACTATCTTCTCCTGTAATTATTATACCTCTCTTTATTGCTAATAAACATATATACACTTATAAAGTCATACTTTTTTGTACCATATTTTTTTAGTAAATAAATAGCAAAGAGGAATCATATACAAAAGCACTCCATACGGGATTGCCTCAGGCCCGACTCCCAGTATGCCAAGCGGCACAGTACAAGCGATGGACCAAGGTACAATCCCCGCGATGGTAATAACAGAGTTCTCCATATCAATAGCAAGCTCTTCACGAGACGTTCCTTTGGCTTCATATACATTACCCAGTATCTGAGCGTTTAAAATAGTGGCGACTGTCTGATTGCAGAAAACACCGTTGGAAAGAAAACTCACAACAACCTGAGCAGGAAATAGTCCTATTTTGCCGACTATACTTCCTAATCTATCTTGAACTTGAATCAGCATCCCTGTCCCATCAAACACTCCCGAATAGGTGCAGGAAATCAGTACGATAATAACCACCTCCACCATAGACATTACTCCACCCCCAGAGAGGATTCTCCCCAGCGCGCCAGATTCGGCAGTGTATCCAAAAATACAAGTTTTAATGGTCTCAGTAAAACTCATTTTCTGAACAAACAATGTTAAAACAAAAGCAGAAAATATGCTTACAATCATGGCATAACGGACCTTAACCTTAAAAAATGGCAGCACCAGCATGGCAACTGCAGGTATTATTACAGTCCACGATAAATCGAAGCTCCTGTTCAGATCAGATAATATATTTTGGTCTACCACTTGAATTGGGTTCTGAAAGGATAAAATCACATATATAACCAATGTAATCATTGTGGGAATAAACCCTGTCTTCAGCATCATTTTAACGTTGGTGTAAAGATTGGTGCCTGAAACTGCCGCCACCAGACTCGCACTGGATGATGCAGGAGAACATCTGTCCCCAAAATAGGCTCCTGACATAATCGCTCCGGCTGTCACAATCTGATTAACTCCACCACTCCTTGCAAGCACCATAAGCATTACACCTGCAGTCCCCGCAATACCAAAGCTGGTCCCCAGCGCAAAAGATAAAATCATTGTAATTAAAAAAACAATCACAATAAACATATGTGGTGTAATAATCGAAATCCCATAATAGACGAAGAACGAAATGGTTCCCGATGCTCTCCAGAGAGCTGTCAGAAATCCAATCAGAATCAGTATCTCCAGGACCACAAAAGAGGTCTTCCCTCCTACATAAACCATACTCAGCAATTTTTTAAGCTGGAACCCTCTGTGTAATCCCGTCAGAATAAAGCAAACAAGCCCTATAAACAAAGCAATGGCCATAGACCATCCCACGACAAGGCATCCCGTCATTGTTACGGCAAATATAATAAAAGCAATCAGTAGGTCCATATCAAACTAGCTCCATTTTCTTAAATCACTAAATCTTCCTGAAGCAATATTTCGGTTGCTTCTGCAGGGTATTGTGAATTTTCTCCAGGCTGGGTAACCAGTGTAAGACCTTTTTCGATGGCTATTTCTAGAACTCTGTCCCTATATTTACCATTAACATCTCCATCACCGTATACATGTGCATTATCACCGGCAACCAGACTGTCGAAGTTTACCATAAGCAAAGTATTTGAGATATCCTCCGGGCTTCCGTCGGAATTCCTTATTACCGGAATCTTCCTTCCTGATATAGCCCATTTCTAAAGCAATTGCCTCTGCCTCTTCCTTTGAGTAAAAAGGGCCGATAGGCTTAGAAGGGTTCTGGAATCCCTGATCATGATAATCAACGAGAACTTGCGTTGCAGTGGTTAGGTTTCTTGAAGACTCTGTTGCAAGCAGTATTCTTCCAATCTGAGGCCCGTTCCCATGAACGATGGCCATTTCATAGCCATTTTTACTGATATCTGCAATATAGGTACCGTTAGTACTTTTATCCCATTTTTGTCCAGAAGTGCATTTGTAACACTGTTTCGTTCATAGGTTACAACAACACCTGGCGCAATGGAAAGTGTACTCGATCCATCATTCCACTGTTCTCGTTGTGCCGCCATTCTGTCATCACCACCACATCGGATCAGTTCTATTGCCGGCAAAGAAAGGGACTTCTTCAAAATTCCAACAAGCGTATTCTGTATACTGACAAAATGTGGCTTATCGTCCTTGCCCAGAGTAACTTCATAAATTTGCAATGGTCCTTCTATTTCAGGATGAATGGTGAATTTATCATAATCCACCATGGTAAAAACCGTATCTAAATACATGAAAGCCCTTGGCTTTGTGATATCAAAGACAAGAATCTTTTAAATCCCGAATTTCTCAAAACCTTCTCAGCAAATCGCTCAATACCATTGGCATTTGTCCTTTGTGAGTAAAACGTTTGATGAACTCTTTTCTGATTTTCAAATCTCCCAATGCTTTTGCCGTTTCATCAACATAATATACAACTTCAACGCCCTTCACCACAAATGACTCCTTTCACTAACATATTTGTGCTGCCCATATTAACCGATTGTTGCTACAATAACAGCTTTTATAGTATGAAGTCTATTCTCCGCTTCATCAAATACTTTGGAATGTTTTGATCGGAACACCTCGTCTGTAACCTCTCGTATATCATATCCCGCAGCCTTCTGAGTCTTAGCCATCACAGTTTCAAAATTATGGAAGGCTGGCAGGCAGTGTAAGAATACAACATCTTCATTCCCGGTAGCTTTTACCATTTCCATTGTAACCTTGTATGGTGTTAAAAGTTGCACTCTCTTTGGGATTTCAGCTTCTTCTCCCATAGACGCCCAGACGTCTGTATATAGCACATCTGCATTTTTTACGCAGTCAGGATTACTCGATATTTCAATTTCTCCACCTGTCTGTATGCACACTTCCTTTACACGGGCCACTACATCCTTGTCAATCAATTCAATTAGTTCCTCGGGACCGTAAGCGACAAAATGCATTCCCATTTTCGCACAGCCATACATCCAGGCATAGCTCATGTTATTTCGCACATCACCGCAGAAAACAACTTTGACTTTATTTAAAGGCTTTACTATATGTTCTTCAATTGTCATAATATCAGCTAATATCTGAGTTGGATGGTCTATATCGGTTAATCCATTCCATACTGGCACGCCAGAGTATTTTGCCAGATTCTCGACAAATTCCTGCTTATATCCTCTGTATTCTATACCGTCGAAAAAACGGCCAAGAACTTTAGCCGAATCTTCCAGAGATTCTTTCTTGCCTATTTGAGAAGTTGAGCTGTCAAGGAATGTTACATGTGCGCCTTCGTCAAGACAAGCAACCTCAAACGCGCAACGCGTTCTTGTGGATGTTTTTTCAAAAATCAACACAACATTCTTACCTTTCAGTACTTCGTTATGAATTCCAGCTCTTTTCTTTGCCTTTAAGTCATGTGACAAATCAAGCATGTAACGTATTTCTTCAGGGGTAAAATCCATAAGTGTCAGAAAACTTCTTCCTTTTAAATTTACAGCCATAATAATTCTCTCCTTTTCGCAATAGAAATACAAAATGCAATATGCTTCTTTCTATATCTCTTATTTTAAACTATAATTCACATTCATTCAATAGTTCTTTATTTGCTCAACCCCAATATATCACTATAACCCTTTATTAATTCAAAGTATATCTGAAGGGTATGATTATTCGCTTGACTAAATAATGTCAATCTTTTATAATTAAGCTATTCAATTATTTCTCATTTGGGTTTTGGAAAGTTTCTTTGAAAAAAGTCATGATAAACCCACTTAGTTTTGAAGGAGGCAGTCTATATGAAGAAAATTTTAGTTCATTCCCTTGTTTTTCTGTTAGTGATAACTGGCTTTATTTTTGCGCCAACGTTATCTCAAGATGCTGATGGGGTTTCGGCCGCAAGTGTTCCTTGGGTAGAACCAGCACCAACACCAGCACCTACACCAGCACCTACACCTAAACCAGTAACTATCGTTGCTCCTGTAATTGCCGGAACCAATACATACGTTGTGATAAGTGGCGATACAATGGGCAAGATTGCCGCTAAGTTCAGCATGACTTTAGATAAGTTGCTGTCCTTAAACCCACAGGTAACAAACCGTAATCTGATTTTTGTAAACCAGAAAATCAATGTAGCTGCTGCAGCCGCCACTACACCAGGAACAACTACAACAACTGCTGCAAAAACTTATCAGGGACTTGGTTACAAAGTAAACTTCAGAAGTGGACCTGGATTCGATAGTGAAAATGTTGCTGTTTATAGCTTTAATGTAGCTATGGCTTCAGCTACTTTCGATGCTAATGGTAAGATATTAAACGTTTTCATGGATGGTTATGAAATAGCTACTCCAAACTATGACGGTGCTTCAATGCCTCATTTCTCTGGATGGCCTGGGATAGAAGGATATAATATATCAAGCCATGCTGTTGAAGGCGTATCAGAAGCAGTTGTAACCGGCGTATCTGTAAACACAGCTGACACAGCTGCAGCAGAAGTAAACGGCTGGTTGACAAAACGTCAGCGTGGTGATACTTATGGTATGAATCCAGCAAATGAATGGTATAAACAAATGAATTTTTATCAGAACTTCTTCAAAGGCAAGACCGTTGCTGAAGTAAAAGCATGGTTTGCAAAATATGGAACATCCTCATATGGACCTATCAAAGCAACCACAACAAATGCTGATGACCTTGCAAAATTCAATGCACTGACTGACGCTGAAAAAGCAGGATTGGCTGATGTTGTTTCTGGAGCTACTATGAGAGTTAATGACGCTCATGGATACTTCATCGATGCACTTCAATCAGCTTACGACAACAGAGTTTTGGTAAATTAGAATTATTTTTTAATTAATTTTAAAAAAGATAAAGGCATAATCCCGAATTCATCGGTTTCATTCCTTTATCTTTTTTAATTCATTTAACTTTTAATGTTCTGAATCCGTTCATTTGTTTTTAAAGGAAACTATAGCATTTATTATGGTCTCCGACAATAAACGGATGGTCCTCCATAATAGGGAAATATGGACGATCATGAGATGGCTTTTTAAAATCTATTTCATGTTCACTGGCAGCACTTCTAAGCTCACAGCTATATCTTTCTTTGCATCCGCATTGAAGACAACATTCCGCTTCCTTCAATGCCTTTTGCATTCTGTTCCAGGTACTGAATTCCCATCCATACACCTTCAAATTGTATTGGTGTGGCACCCCAAGAACCAATTGCAAGGTTAACTGCATTATGATCTGAAAGAAGCTGTTCTAAACGAATTTTTCTGTAATCCTTCAGTTTCTGGGTATTCGTGTTTATTATCATCCCTTCCTGGATAGGTGTCTGACAAGATTTCACGTCCTCCTGGATAAAAGCCTAAAGAATGGTATGGAATGAGTTTGTTAAAATATTATTATCTGTCAAGCCAGGCAGGTCTCATATACAACTTGATTGGATAAACTTCGAAATCTGTAAGACTATCCTTTTTTATGACCTCTTTCAACTCCTCTAAAAGTTCTTCTACACAAGTATTATAAATGATTGGAATGCCAATCCTGTCAGAAATCTGTTTGCATAATTTATATCCTTTTATTATTTCATTGGTTGTGGTTTCCCTGATTAAATGGGTGTTATTGATCAACCCATCGATTTTTATACCAGTCTCCGCCTGGATTTTTTCAATATGCTTCAGCGCACCCTCAAGATGATCGGTTTCAGGTCTGTTTGCATTTATGACACAGAGCATGGTCGAATCACCCGTCATAAA
>JAENWI010000314.1 GCA_016650115.1 Peptostreptococcaceae bacterium
GGAATGGGAGGTATAAGGGCCGAGGGTGCAGGGAGAAAAACCATTGAGGAAACCAACCCTGGTGTCACAAAAGCTCTTGAGGCTCTGGTTTCGGAATCCACTATAGGAAATCCCGAGAACCCCCTGTGCGGGACAACAAAAAGCCTCAGGAACCTCGAGGCAGAGCTTGTGAACCAAGGCCATAAGATAAGTCACGTCAAGGTTGGGGAACTTCTTGAAGGTCTGAGTTATAGCCTCCAGCTCAACAAGAAGGCTCTGCAGGTGGGCGAAGCCCATGTGGACAGGGATGCGCAGTTTAAGCACATCAATGCAAAGGCAAGGGCCTATGGCATCTATGACCTGAGGGAGAACGAGGGGTATGTGAATGTGGGCATCAGAGCTGACACCGCAATGTTCGCAGCCCAGAGCATCCGCACCTGGTGGGAAGAGATGGGTTGTCTCAAGTACCATGGGGCAACCCATCTCTATATCACTTCTGATGGTGGCGGAAGTAACGACAGCAGTTTATTTTCTAATAGTTCCTTAGTGAAAAAGGTGGAGGTAATATGGCAAGAATAGAACTGAGTAACGCAAATAAATCATACGATGGTGTAAAAGTTTTAAATAATCTAAATTTAATAGTAGCAGAAGGAGAACTAACGGCTCTGCTCGGAAATAGTGGATCTGGGAAAACAACGATATTGCATGCTATAGCAGGTGTAATTGATTTAGATGATGGTGAAATTTTATTTAACAACATTCAAGTAAATCAAACACCAATAGAAAAAAGAAACGCAGTTCTTGTTGATCAACAGTTGCTTTTATTTCCGCATTTATCGGTCGAGAAAAACATCGGTTTTGGTCTTCATATGAAAAAAACGGACAAAATGAAAATTAAAGAAAAAGTTAATGAATTAATACAATTATTAGAACTTGAGGGTCATGAAAAAAAATATCCTCACCAACTCTCAGGAGGTCAAAAACAACGTGTTGCAATTGCAAGAGCGCTTGCAATTGAACCTTATGTATTATTGTTAGATGAGCCTTTTAGCAAATTAGATATTAGTTTAAGAGCAAACATGCAAAAATTTGTTTGCAAGTTACAAAAAAAATTAAATATGACTACAATTATAGTTACACATGATAAAGATGAAGCAATGTCTATGGCAAATAGAGTTGCTATTTTAAGTTCAGGATCAATTTTGCAATATGACACACCAGAAAATATTTATGAAAAACCAATGTCAAGAGAGGTATCTGAATTTTTTGGAGTTAGAAATTATTTCCATGGATCAATTACTAATGGTGCATTTGAAAATGAATTAGGTATTTTCTCGGTAAAACACTTAGATAAAAATTCAATTTGTTGTATGATACGCCCTGAAGAAATAACCATTAATGAAAATGGTATTCGAGCAGTAGTTACAGAAAAAATTTATTGTGGAGACAAATTCTCATGCAAGGCAATCGTAAACAATTTTGAGATTAATTTTATCGCAAATACGACACTTAGTTTTGCAATTGGCGATTTAATTTCATTGCAACTTAATTTTGAGGAAGCAATTTACTTGTTGGCCCAGCATGGGCAATAACTAGGTGGTGAAAGTCCACTGTGGGTGCGGTACTGCCAAGTGGCAGAACCACTAGCCGACGGCAAATGCGACCATGCGAGTGGTCGTGTGAAGGAAGCCGGCGGCAAATTCCCGAGCCAACGAACAGAAACTGGATATAAGGCCGGTTGACAGGATGAGTCTGCAAAATGTGATGAAGTCCAACCGCAAGGTCAACAGGTAAATCCAGTGGCTACATGGGATGAAGGTTATTGCTCTTAACTGGGGAGGTCTGCGTCCTGTCCTCTAGCCTGCAATATCGGTGATGATGGGGACAAGGTA
>JAENWI010000511.1 GCA_016650115.1 Peptostreptococcaceae bacterium
AAACATTGGCATACAGTTAGGCGGCATACTGATCACATTGATAATCGGATTTAGTTTTGGTAAGTTATCCGGGCTGATTATAAGATTGCTTGCTCAAAAGGAGGTACCTTTCAGCGATGCAGATGAATTTATTGTTGAAAAGGAGCCGGCTTTTAACATCATATAAAACAGATATAATATAATTTAACAACGGGTTCCGTTGATTGTTTATTCTCCAATTTTATTTTATAACAGATTTTACCCGTAAATCTCCGGGTAGGTAAGCTTTCCGTCCAGTTGCTCTGACTTCATTAAGCTAATCTTTTTAACCTACGCGGAGAATTTTATCATCTTTTTCTAGAATTCACTTATTTCAAGGTCTCCCCACAACTCAACTGATCTGCCCAAGTTTATATTCGGACTGAATGGTCTATTTTCCAGTGAAAACCCTTCTTTTACAAGTTTCTCTACCAGAAAAATCTGGAGATGTGAAAGTTCTTCAGATTTTTCAATACCTATCCACCAGATATCCCCTCCACGTTTTCCAATGACTCCTGCCTCGTTAAAATGAATCAAAAAAGCCCCGTTGCAAGGGGCATCATTCATTACTTTTATGATTTTTTCAATTCTTTCCGTAAGTATCTCTCCAAAAAAAGCAAGTGTCAAATGGACATTCTAATCACGGATATAAACAGTCGCATTTTTTCATACTCATTTTCTTTGTGCCTATTACTCTGGTCCATCATATCACCTCAAGACAATGATCTTAATAAACAATGACGTAATAAACCACATAAACCCAGCTGAAAATACCATGAATTATTGCCCATAGCACTGAATGCCAACTGGTGTAGGAAATCACCATAGCCAGGCACGAACCGAAGGTTATCCCTGTTTTAACTGTTTTTTCTACTGTAATATATTTATTTGCTGTCATATTCATAATCCTCGTATAATCTAATTATCTATTATAGATGATTGGATTATATTTTCCTTTCTACTTATATTTAGTGATCGTTGGATTTTATTTATCCCAGCTTTGCAGTTCAATAATATTACCTTCTATATCTGTGGCATAAACGAAAGTCGCAGTCACATGATTCGGATAT
>JAENWI010000497.1 GCA_016650115.1 Peptostreptococcaceae bacterium
ATTGTATTAATTTCCAGCATTCCCAAATCATAGCCACCCATAACATTAAGCAAAATGGCTTTTGCTCCGTTTATTGAAGTTTCCAGAAGAGGACTTTCTATTGCACTTTTAACTGCATCATCCACCCTGTTTTCGCCTCTGCCATGTCCAACTCCCATATGGGCAACCCCACGGTCGCTCATTACTGTTTTCACATCGGCAAAATCCAGATTAATCAGTCCGGCTTCAGCAATCAAGTCAGAAATACCTTGAACTCCTTGTTTAAGAACATCGTCAGCCTTCAAGAACGCTTCCAGCATTGTTGTGTTCTTTTCTGAAATTTGAAGCAATCTGTCATTTGGTACAATAACTAATGAATCCACATATTTTTTTAGATATTTGATGCCAACTTCTGCATGTTCTCTTCTTTTTTTACCTTCAAAAGTAAATGGTTTGGTTACTACTCCAACTGTAAGAATTCCTAAATCCTTGGCAGCTTTTGCTATGACTGGTGCTGCACCTGTGCCGGTTCCACCACCCATTCCTGCCGTAATAAATATCATATCCGCCCCTGTAATAAACTTTGTAATCTCTTCAAAGTTTTCTTCAGCGGCTTTTTGACCAATCTCCGGGTTGGCCCCTGCGCCAAGTCCCTTTGTTAGTTTTTCGCCTATTTGTATTTTAGTCTCAGCTTTAGATGTATTCAATGCTTGCTTATCTGTATTTACAGACATAAAATTAACGCCTTTCAGGCCTTCTTCTATCATTCTATTTACTGCATTACATCCGCCACCGCCAACACCGATTACTCTGATCTGAGCAGTGTTCTGATCATTAATTTCAAACTCTAACATTGTTGAGCGCCCCCCTTGTGTAATATGAAATAATTATAACATAATCAGGTGTTTATTGCACCTACTTATCACTAATCTTTTCATTTTTTTTCTTCATAAACTTCTCAAGTGCTATTCTTCTGATCACCGCCAGATTGTTAAACAATCTCCCCCCGAAAACCAGTATCGCCGCATAATATAAAGGCACCCCCAGCTTATCCCCTACAAATGTCAAAAGTCCTGCAAGGAATGCATTTGTAAGGAACCCCGTTATAAATATTGCCCCGTTATATTTATCTTGCAGATGCGATTTGGCAGCCCCTACGATA
>JAENWI010000447.1 GCA_016650115.1 Peptostreptococcaceae bacterium
ACATAAATATCTTGCTTCAATGAAGTAAAGCAATTTTTGTAATTTTAAATTATCGATGTAATTTTCAGTATCATAACAGTATTTGATAATATGGGAGCATACATCAAGAACATTATACGTGCCTTGAATTGCCATATAAGTACCCCTCCAAATTAACTACGAAGCCCACAATAAACATTTAAGGACAAACACAGTGTAACACAAATTCGTATAAATGTGTATTACTGAATATTACTATGGATGATATTTCCAAATAATTGGGGGGTGGAGCCTTTTTCTAAAGGAAATCAATATCTGAGTTGGGGTCAATTTCAAGCAAAATGGGAATACCGGTTTCAATTGTTTGAAGTTCTTTTTGTTCCCTGTCAAGATGACGTTCTTTCCAAAAACGGGACAATTCTACAGATTGCCTTTTTATGTATGAGCCATGGTCCACACGATTTTTGCAATTATAATCAGTGGTGGAATAAGGGGTTCCTCCACCAAACAGTTTTGGCTTACCTTGAAGAACCCTAGGTATAGGCAAATGCATAAAACCAAGATTGTCTGCCATAGTAATGAACCTCCTAAACTTAGAACTTTGAACTTTCAGAGAGTGCCTGTTCGAAATGCATGGCAGACACTTTTTTGCTTCCTTCTAATACGCTAATTTTCGCGGCACGTTGCGCTGTCAGGACGATGTTTGCATATGAGCAGCCAGCCATTTTTAAGGCAATATCTTGCAAATCAACCTCTTGGAAGACAGGTATTGTAGAGAGCGTCATTTTTAGCAATTTTTCTCTTTCTTGCAATTGTGGCATAGGCATTTCAATTACGTCATCAAATCTCCTGAATAAGGCTTCATCTAAGGTAACTTTAAGATTTGTAGTGGCGATAACCAATCCTGGAGCATCATATTCGTCTAACAGGGTCAGGAGCATATTTACAATCCGGGGAACCTCTCCAACGTCTTGGGGAGAAACACGAGACTTTGCTATAAAATCACATTCATCTAAGAGCAGAACTACCGGCTTCTTTTCACAATATTCAAACACTGCACGAAGGTTAGAGGCAGACTCTCCGAAGTAAGAGGAAAGGAGTGAATCGAATCTCACTTTCAGGAGAGGCAGGCCCAAATTCCATGCTATCCGCTCTGCACTTAATGTTTTTCCACATCCAGAAGGACCATGCAATAAAATCTTTTTCTTTGGTGTAAGATTATATCTGCTTAATCGTTCTTTTGCTGAATACTCCATTTCAATTGATCGTAAACGTGTTTCTATTTCAGGTGGTAATACCATGTAAT
>JAENWI010000048.1 GCA_016650115.1 Peptostreptococcaceae bacterium
ATAATCAAAGCTGTATGATTATGTGCATAATGAATAATTATATAGAATCAGCAAAACATTAAATTGGATCTGTACTCAACTACAATCCGGAAATCAAGCCATTTGACAATGACAAATTAGCTCATTTATTATTGATTAAAAAATTATTTGTTTCTCCACATTTACATTTTCATACCCGGTTTCATTCCCTTTGATGGTTTCTCATCTTTTGCTGGTTTTTCATCTTTTTCTTTTTTGGAATCGGTTCTCATATCCATACCGGGCATACTGGCTGTTGAAATTTGGTTACCTTCCTTATTCATCATACTCTTTTTGCCTGCCAATTGAGCGGAGGCATCTACTGCAAATGTGCCATTTGTAACAATTTCTTCTCCCTGACGTAAGCCACTAAGTACCACGTAGGAATTACTCAATGAAGGACCGAGTTCAATTTCACGCATTTTAAATTCCGGTTCTTTTGTCCCGGGCACTTTTACATAAACCACTGAGCGCGGACCCGTCCACAATACTGCCGACTGTGGAATAACAATACCGTTATTGTATTTCGGTAGAGCTGCGGAAATCGATCCGTTTACAAACATCTCGGGTTTCAGGTTATCACCATGATTGGCTGCTTCTACTCTGACTTTTGCCACACGGGTTGATGGATTAATGACCGGATCGATAAAAGCAACTTTCCCGCTGAATTTCTGACCGGGCAATGATTCCAATGTAAATGACACGGTATTACCTATTTTTATCCATGGAAGATCGCTTTCATACGCATCAAAAAGAACCCAGACATGCGATAGGTCAGCCACTTTAAACAAGGGTTGGCCCTCCTGCACATAATCACCCTGATTAACTTGTTTAGTCAAAACAACACCCGACACATCGGCAATAACATCAAATACCGTTTGTGTTTTTCCGCTTTGTTCAATGGCTGCAATTTGTTTATCTGTCAGTTTCCATTGACGCAGTTTCTCACGGGCTGCTTCTATTAAAGCCGGTTGAGCCGGAATCAATTGCTTGGCCTGCAATAATTCTTCCTGTGCAGTGACCAGTGAAGGCGAATAAATCCGGGCGATCACCTGCCCTCTGGTAATCTGTTCACCGGTAAAGCTTACCAACAAGTCTTCGATTCTTCCCGGAACATGAGCGGCCTGAATTTTGATTCGTCGTTCATCGGCCTGAATTTTACCATACAAAACCACATCCTTTTTGGCGTTTTGTTTGTCAATCACGGTTGTTTGGACTTCGGCCAGTTTCATACCGGCTTCAGTCATTTGTACTGCATCCGGGTCGATATTAGCAGTGTCAGATTGTAACGGAATTAATTCCATACCACAAATAGGGCAATTCCCAGGTTTGTCCATTCTGATTTGCGGGTGCATGGCGCATGTCCATATCTGATGTGCTTTTTCATCATGATTTTCCACCTGTTCAGTTGTACCTTTATTCTTTTTTGCCGGTTCCGAACGATGAAAAACCAACCATCCCAGTAATAGTCCGCCAAGAATCCACAATGCAGGTTTCACCCACGGGTATTGAAAGATTTTATATTTTTCCAATAACTTGAAATTTATATACTTTTTCATTTCCAGTAATTTTAATAGGTTTAATATCTTTATAATCCGGCTATATATTCCAACTGAGCTCCGGTAGTATTTCTGTCGGTAAGAGCATCAAGTTCCTTTAAACCATAATCTAATAATTGAGCCTGCATCCTTAGTACTTCATCAAAATCAGTATTTGAGGTTGAAAAGGCTGTTAATAAAAGTTGAACACTTGTCTTTGCCAGAGCAGCCTGATTTTTGTATAAGGCCAGCCGGCGATTGGCATCTTTGAACTGCTGCACTTTATCCAGAAAAGAGACTTCCAAATCGTTACGGGTATTTTCATACGATTTTTCGGATGCTTCAATCCTGAATTTGGCTTCACGTTCCATGGCTTTATATTTCTTGCTAAAAAATGGTACTGTAAACGAAACCATCGGCATTATCATATCGTTTCCGTTCATCATGGAAGTATTTCCGGGTCGCTTATCAATAAGCATATAATTCACCCCAACTCCCAGCATAGGTTTCCTCATTTTGGTAGCCATTACCCGTTGAGCTTCGCCGGCTGCTTTTTCAGCCAACGACATCCGTAGCATAGGATTGTTTTTCAAACTATCGGCCATAGCATTGAGTTCAAGAGGTAGTAAAACCGGTGAAAGATTTGCAGGAATATGAACTTCGGTTTCGGAAGGTCTGTTCAATAAACTATTGAAACGGGCAATTTCAGTTCCTAACATATCTTTAGTAACTTCTATGCGGTTGATCAATTCGGCAATTTCCATCTGAACCCTCAACACATCCACCATTCCCGAACCGTTGGAGCCCATGGCAGATGAACCTCCGCTCATACCATTCATTCCGCTCGGTGCAGAAGATGTGGTTTGATTTCCCGAAGCAACAGGTGCTGATGAGCTTCCTGAAGAAATATTTCCGGATGATCCCCCCGGACTTTTCGCATTTGCATACTTAGAGAGAGCAACCTTTTCGAGTGTCCTGAGTAATTCAAGATTCTCATTCAGGATTCTGATTTCCTGTTTTTTCCGGTAAATATTATACCAGGAAGTTTTTACCTGACTATACAACATGTTACGGGCATCACGTGCTGCTTCAAATTTCATTAAAGCCATTTGTGAAGCTTCATCTTTTGCAGCTGTCAACGTTCCAAACCATGGGAACATTTGCATCAACTGCATATTGCCAACCTGATTCCCGCCAAGTAATTGCATCGGATTCAGGAAAAATCCCAATTGCGCCGTTAGATCAGGTAAAGCCCCAACCTGCGGCACTTTTTCGAGTGCCGCAGAATATTCGAGGTATTTTGCCTGCAAGCCGGGATTATTTTTACCGGCCTGTTCCATATAAACTGACAACGATTCCTGTGCATGAATAACATTTGCAAGTGATAAGAATAATATGATTGTAAAATATCTTCCTATTGAAAATACGTTGAACTTTAAACTATAAAATATAGACTTATTACTTTTCATTTTCTTCCTCCTTTCCTTCGCTTATTGATTGAGTTGCTAATTGTTTTAGCTCTTTTTTAATTTTTCCTTCGCGCCACATGGATTGCAAAATAGGTACCACATACATGGTCATGATCTGAATGATCATTCCACCGAAAGCCGGTATGGCCATTGGAAGCATGATGTCGGCTCCCTTTCCGGTAGAGGTCAGGACAGGCATGAGTGCTATAATGGCCACTGCAGCCGTCATTACGGCAGGTCGGACCCTTTGTTTGCCGGCAAGAACTATTGCTTCGCGTACAGCAAGAACAGTGCTTGGTTTCTTCTTTTCGAAAACCTGGTCAATGTATGTACCCATAATTACCCCATCGTTTGTGGAAATACCGAAAAGGGCGATAAATCCAACCCAGACCGCAACACTCAGATTAATGGAGTGCATCTGGAACAAATCGCGCATATTCATCCCGGCAAGCGAGAAATTCATAAACCACGGCTGTCCATACAGCCAAATCATTATAAAACCTCCGGCAAATGCTACAAAGACCCCGGAAAAAACGATGGATGAAGGGACAATGTTTTTAAATTGGAAAAAGAGCAACAAGAATATCAAGACAAGGCTTATAGGCATAACGATTAACAATCGTTTGGTGGCTCTGATTTCCTGTTCGTAGTTTCCGGCAAATTTATAGGAAACGCCTGCAGGCAATTTAAATTCGCCCGATTCAATTTTTGACTTTATAAAAGCATCCGTTTTTTCAACTGCATCTACTTCGGCCATGCCCGCTTGTTTATCGAAAATGACGTAACCGGTCAGGAACGTATTCTCACTTCGAATCATTTGCGGACCTTTTGTATAATGTAGATCTGCCAGTTCTCCCAACGGAACTTGTACACCGGTCATCGAAGGAATCAGTATTTTCTTTAATTCTTCCGGAGTGGTTCTTAATTCACGCGGATAACGTAACCGAACCGGGAAACGTTCACGTCCTTCAACCGTTGAAGTCAGCGTCATTCCACCCACTGCAGCCTGAAGTACATTTTGAACATCCTGAACAGTCATTCCGTAGCGGGCAATGGCAGCACGGTTAAGTTTTATCTCGACATAAGGTGCACCAACCGACCGGTCGTAGAAGACCGAAGAAGGAATAAGAGCCGAAGCCTTTTTCAGCAACCGTTCAAAATCAAGTCCTGTTTTTTCAATGGTTTCCAGATCGGGTCCATAAATTTTCAAACCCATGGGCGCCCGCATTCCGGTCGAAAGCATTACCAACCGCGCCTGGATAGGTTGTAATTTTGGCGCTGAAGTCAGTCCCGGCAAATTGGTCACCTTTACAATTTCTTTCCAGATATCATCTGGTTTCTTTATTTTGGGTCGCCATTGACGGAAATAATCACCATTTTTATCCACAATCAGCAATTTTGTATCCAGATCTTTCAGCTTATCTTTTTCAGGATTAAATTTTGATCCATCGGATAGTATGAAATTACCGTCTTTGTCTGTTTTAAATTGTTTTCGATGGCCATCTATATCCAATACGTATTCCGGTTTGTAATTGATCGTGTTTTCAAACATTTGGACCGGGGCCGGATCGAGTGCAGAATTTACTCTACCCCATTTTCCAACGGCAACATCGACTTCAGGAATTGCTGACAATCTTTTATCTAATGTTTTAATGTAATCCATATTTTGTGCAATCCCGGCATGTGGCATGCTGGTAGGCATCAGTAAAAATGATCCTTCGTCAAGCGAAGGCATAAATTCTTTTCCCACACCCGGTAATGTATTGGAGGCTGACTGCCAAAAGGCGGTTTGTTCTATATTTATGCCAATTTTGTCGAACCCCGATGACACAAATCCGAATATTCTATTAAAACCAAGCCAAACGGTGATACCAAATAAAAACGTCGCGATAGGAAGACCAAGAAATTTCCATTTATTCCGCAAGCACCAGCGCAAAACCGGTTCGTAGAAATGAACCATGAGCATTAATAGTGAAATCACGAAACCTACAATACTCGCAACAAAAATGAAATTTATAATAAAAGGATTATGTGCACCCAAGGGTAACCACTCTCGTGAAAGGTAGTATAAAGCCACTAATACCGTAATTCCAATATTAATCAGATTGGTCATGTACTTATGATTTTCGGACCACCGGTATGCAAAAAGATTATTTAATCCAATCAAACACAAAGCCAACGCCGGCCATGTACCCCAAGCTATTGTAAAGAAAAGTCCTGCAACTATCAGGGAGGAATTCCAAATTCGACTGGTCCTTTTTTTGTCTAAATTGATGGAAAATACAAAGTGAGCCAGCAAGGGCAGCACCACAATTCCTAAGATAAATGAAGAAATCAGCGCGAAGGATTTAGTCCAGGCGAGCGGATGAAAGAGTTTACCCTCCGCAGCCTGCATCGCAAAAACCGGTAAAAAGCTGACGACTACGGTAGCCAAAGCAGTGACTACTGCTGATGAAACTTCAATAGTTGCATCATATATCACGTTTTTCAAAGCAAGTCCCCTGACATCCTTGTTTTCCGGCATTTCCATGTGCCGGACTATATTCTCGACAAAGATAATCCCCACATCTACCATCACTCCAATGGCGATGACAATACCTGACAGGGCCACAATATTGGCTTCCACTCCGCTTATGCTCATTATAATAAAGGTCATCAATACACCAATAGGTAGCAGGCCGGAAATGATTATTGAAGCCCGAAGATTAAATACCAAAATAATAATCACAATAATGCTGATCAGTATTTCATGTGTAAGTGCCGATTCAAGGGTTCCTATTGTTTCCTGAATCAGACCGGTTCGATCATAAAAGGGTACTACGGTGACTTTAGAAACCGTTCCGTCGGCCAACGTTTTACTCGGCAAACCGGGTTCAAGTTCTTTTATCTTTGCCTTGACATTATTAATTACTTCCATGGGATTCGATCCGTAACGGGCAACTACTACACCACCGGTAGCTTCAGCACCGCTTTTATCCAGACCACCACGTCGGGTTGCCGGACCAAACGAAACACGGGCCACATCACCCACACGAATAGGTACATTGTTGCGAACTGTAATAACAGCTTGTTTTAAATCATCCAGATTTTTTAGGTAACCCAGTCCACGAATTACATATTCAACTTTGTTCAGTTCTATGGTTCCGGCTCCGATATCCAGATTGCTTTTTTTCACAGCCTTCATTACATCCATCACATTTACTCCCGAAGCTTTCATGGCATCCGGATTGAGATCTACCTGATATTCCTTCACATAACCACCTATAGATGCAACTTCTGAAACGCCTTCGGCAGTTGCCAATGAATATTTGACATAATAATCCTGAAGAGTACGTAGTTCCTGCGGATCCCAACCGCCTGTGGGTTTGCCTGTTTTCGAATCACGACCTTCCAGCGTGTACCAGTATACCTGACCCAAAGCAGTTGCATCCGGTCCAAGTGCCGGTTGAACACCTTGCGGCAAGGTTCCGGTTGGTAACGAATTTAGCTTTTCCAAAATACGGGAACGGCTCCAATAGAATTCTACATTATCTTTAAAAATAAGATAGATAAACGACATACCAAACATGGAAGTACTTCGGATGGTTTTTACACCCGGAACTCCCAGCAAGGCCGAAGTCAGCGGATAGGTAATCTGATCCTCAATGTCGCGGGGTGAACGCCCCATCCACTCGGTGGCAATAATTTGCTGATTATCTCCAATATCCGGGATGGCATCCACGGGAACAGGATTGCGTGGCAGGAAATTGATATGCCAGTCGAAAGGTGCCGTACTGATTCCCCAACCGATAATGACCAACAAAAATAGGATGGTTATCAATCGGTTATTTAGAAAATATTTTATTAGTTTATTAAACATAACTGGAAAAATTGAAGATGAGAAAATTGATTTGAAAATTTTAAAATTAATATACTATTTAATTTGTAAAAGACATTTTGAGAGCCAATAAGTTCTCAAAGATCCATTTTTATTTTAGATTCACTTTTTTTAATCTTAAAGAATTCGCAATCACAGAAACCGAACTAAAGCTCATTGCAGTTGCAGCAATCATTGGAGATAGCAATATACCAAATATGGGAAACAATGCTCCGGCTGCAATTGGGATTCCAAGCGTATTATAAATAAATGCGAAAAATAAGTTTTGTTTTATATTCCTCATAACTGCCTGACTCAATTTTTTCGCTTTAACAATTCCTTGTAGATCTCCTTTAACCAAGGTTATTTCTGCACTTTCAATGGCAACATCAGTTCCTGTCCCCATAGCTATTCCAACGTTAGCTTGTGCCAGTGCAGGTGAGTCATTAATACCATCACCGGCCATTGCAACTATTTTACCTTGTGATTGCAATTCTTTAATCATTTTTAATTTGTCTTCCGGCAAACATTCAGCCTCAAAATCGGTAAGATTTAATTGGTCTGCCACAGCTTTAGCAGTATTAGCATTATCACCGGTCATCATAATTACCTCAACACCACTTTTTATTAATTCAGCAATCGCATTTTTCGAACTTTCTTTAATTGCATCAGAAATTGCCACAAACCCTACCGCTTTCGAATCCACAGAAATATAAGAGACTGTTTTTCCTAATTTTTGTTCGGCCATTATCTTACTTGTCAAATCGTCCGGAATAGCAACTTTAAACTTTTCCATTAATTTGAGATTTCCCAAAGCAACTTGTTTTCCTTGAACACTTCCAACAACACCCATCCCGGCAACAGCTTCAAAATTCTTTACTTCAATTAATTTAGTACCTTTTTCTTTGGCATACTTAACAACTGCAGCTGCTAAAGGATGTTCGCTATATTGGTTGAGAGAAGCAATTAGTTGTACTAAATCATCTGTTTGTTTAGACTCAAGAGCAAAAACTTTTTCAACTGAAGGCTTACCTTCGGTAATAGTTCCTGTTTTATCTGTTATCAGCACATTTACTTTATCCATTATTTCGAGTGCTTCGGCATTTTTAATTAAAACTCCTGATTGTGCACCTTTACCTACACCCACCATAACTGACATTGGAGTTGCCAAACCTAATGCACAAGGACAGGCAATAATTAAAACAGCGATAGCATTAACAAAACCATAAACTAAAGCTGGTGCCGGCCCGAAAACAGCCCATATTATAAATGTTATAATTGA
>JAENWI010000108.1 GCA_016650115.1 Peptostreptococcaceae bacterium
ATAGTCTTTTAAAAGAATTTTTTTCAAAACATTTCTTCCGGCATCTAAATATGATGTTCTCCATAGATCAGCGTAAACCTGATCTACTATTCCCCTGTCTTCAAAGCAATAATCTCCTGCTGTAATAACATAAAGGTAAACGCCTCTTACATTTTTTTGACATAGTAATGAAAAAGGGTTACATTTAAATAAAACCCTTTCAATCGTTAAAGTATCTTCATGAACCTCAAAGTCGCTGAAAAAAGATACTGCAACTTTTATTCTCATACTTTCCTCTATTTCATTTTTTATTTCATTTGCGTCCTTCAGCATCCTTTTTGATTTATCACTTTCATCTGTAAGACCAGCACTTTTTACAAAATATTCCTGCGTTTTAGCATTTAGCAGATCTTTGTGAATTTCAAAAGTAACTTTTTCCATTTTTCCACTTCCAAACCATCCAGTTCGAACCTTTATTTTACAAGTACATATTTTAATTTTGCATGTTTTGGCAAAGCATTTTTACTTGGATACTCCATATGACCTTCTATAAGTGGTGAAGCATAATCAATAAACGGCTTTAACAATCCATTTCCTGTTTCATTAATCCACTCCAAAGGTATTTTCTTTTCCAGGTTTGCTACTTTTTCCAGATCCACCAGGATAGTTTTACATTCATATTTATTACCAGTTATTCTTTCAAATCCCACCATCTTATCTGTAATACCGGATACGGCTGCATTTACCGCTTCCTTTCCAGCCATATAAGATTCTTCCACATCATTTTTAGAGGCAATATGGGCTGCACATCTTTGAAGAAGACTAAGTTCTATTCCCCTTACTCTTGCATCAACTCTTGCGCCGGCATAACCCGCCAAATTGGATGCCAATCCACCCATCCTGATATGGCCAAACGCATCCTTGTCTTTTTCCTTATCTTCAAAATAAGAAGAAATATAAACCCCATCCTTGTCTTTGATGCCTTCAGAAACGGTTATCATTACATCTTTTTTATTTGCAAGCACACCTTTTATATCGGTAATAAACTTTTCCATATCGAAGGCTATTTCGGGCAGATATATCAATTCCGGACCTGCACCATTTTCAGTTGCCAGAGCAGAGGCTGCGGTCAGCCACCCGGCGTTCCTTCCCATTATTTCTATAACGGTAACAGATCCTTCTCCATACACAGTGGCATCCCGGTATACTTCCATACAAGTAGTCGCAATATATTTTGCCGCGCTTCCAAACCCCGGGCAGTGATCAGTTAAATCAAGGTCGTTGTCTATTGTTTTAGGGATTCCCATTACTCTGCATTCATAATCATTTTTGAGCAAAAACTTGCTGATTTTATTACAGGTATCCATTGAATCATTTCCTCCGTTATAGAAAAAATATCTAATGTCGTACTTTCTGAAAATTTCAAGGATTTTTTTGTAATCCTTATCGTTGTCTTCAGCCTTTGCCAGTTTATATCTGCAGGAGCCAAGGGCCGATGATGGTGTATGCTTCAACAGATGCAGTTCTGCTGGGTCTTCCATATCTAAATCATAAATCCTACCTTCCAAAAGACCTTTAATTCCATTTGCTGCCCCGTAAACCTTGGTAATACATTCTTCTGCCAATGCAGTTTCAATGCACCCCAAAGCACTTGCATTAATCACTGATGTTGGTCCACCTGATTGGCCAATCAGGCAAGCTCCTCTTAATTTTTTCATATAAATTTCCTCCTTATATAGACTTATTTATTTTGTAATCAAATTTTGTTTATGCCTTTTATTCCTCCAAGTACTCAGATGTGATTTCAGCTAATATGTTCATCCCTTCAATAATTTTTTCAGGTTTCATATTCGAAAAATTAAGTCTGATTTCATTATGCCTGTCTCCTGCAGGATAAAAAGAGGTGCCAGGAATAAATGACACTTTTCTCTTCAATGACCGTTTAAGGAGTTCTCTCCCATCTTTTTCCGCCGGAAGCTCCAGCCATATGAAAAGGCCTCCTCCTGGATTTTTATAACAAACCGTCTTTGGAAATTTCTTATCAATTATTTTTGCCATTATATCTTTTCTCTTCTTATAAATACCTGTAATCCATTCAATATGGTTGTCAAGGCTGTAATGATCCAAATAGTAAGCCATTTGTCTCTGAGCAATCGCAGAAGAGGATAAATCCGCTGCATTTTTTAAAAGAAGATATTTTTCCATAATATGCTTTGGCGCGCATAACCAAGCAACCCTTAACCCTGGACAAAATGTTTTTGAAAACGTTCCCAGGTATATTACCTGATCATGTTTATCATAAAAAGCCAATGGTTTTTCAACTTTTTTTTCGAAAGACAGTTCTGCATATGCTGCATCCTCTAAAATGGGTATATCATAGTGGCTCATGGTTTCCATGAATTCCAGCCTTCTGTTATGGCTCCAGCTTCGCCCCGTCGGGTTTTGGAAGTCCGGATTCACGTAAATCATTTTTACTCTTTCCCCATACTTTTCCAATGCGTTTCTCAGGCTGTCAATACAGATACCCTCGTCATCTATATCAATTGCAATGAGTTTTGCTTCATGGGCTCTCAGTGAATTAACGGCTCCTAAATAAGATGGATTTTCAAATAAAACCACATCTCCTTTATTAACAAAAAGCATCCCACTCATGTCCAGGCCTTGCTGAGAACCGCTGGTAATGATTATTTCGTCAAGACTATATTGAAGTCCAAACTTTTCAGCCAGTCTGCTGCCGATAATCTCTCTAAGTCTGGCATATCCACTTGTAGAGCCATAACTCAAAGCTTCTTTTCCTGATTCTTCAATGACCTTTATAAAAGAATCCTTGATTGCATCGAGTGGATAGGTTTCCGAGGATGGAAATCCTGCTGAAAATGAAATCATATCTTCTGTTTCCGGTATTTCAAAAGCGTTGAGCAGGGATTTATCTGCCAAGCACTCAATTCTCGAAGCATATTTCATGACTTATACCTCCCAGCTGTTTAAATATTTTACCTGCTCTTCAGTAAGGCGGTCAATTTCAATATTCCAACTGGCCAGCTTTCTTCTGGAAACAACCTCATCAATTTTTCCAGAAACGTCAATAACCTTGTTTTCAAGATTTTTGTAATTGTCCTTTATAAATAATGCGGACAGGCATTGAACCGCAAAGCTCATATCCATAATTTCTGCCGGATGTCCATCTGCTGCAGCAATATTAACCAGTTTTCCTTCAGCAATAATATTAACCCATTTTCCGCTTGCAAGTTTATATCCCATTATATTTTTTCTGGTTTCTTTTTTATCCAATGCAGCTTTTTCAACGCCGGCCATATCGATTTCAACATTAAAATGTCCTGCATTGCAAAGAATGGCACGGTCTTTCATATCCAGCATATGTTCAACTGTTATTGTATGATTGCACCCGGTCGCTGTTACAAAAATATCTCCAAGCTTTGCTGCCTGTTTCATCGTCATAACTCTGTAACTGTCCATTTTGGCCTCTATAGCCTTTACAGGATTGATTTCCGTAACAATGACATTTGCGCCCAATGCGGAGGCCCTCATTGCTATTCCCCTGCTGCACCATCCATATCCGCACACAACAACGGTTTTCCCTGCAATAATAAGGTTTGTATTTCTCATGATACTGTCCCAAACTGACTGCCCTGTACCATATCTGTTATCAAATAAATGCTTACACTGAGCATCATTCACAGCAACCATGGGAAATTTCAATACTCCTTCACGTTCCATCGCTTTTAGTCTTATTACGCCCGTTGTTGTTTCCTCGCACCCACCCCAAACCTCTTCTCCAAGATCCGGTCTGCTATGATGAATCATTCCTACAAGATCTCCACCATCATCGATGATAATGTTTGGCTTATGCTCAAGAGCCATTTCAATGTGGCGATTATACTCCTCATCCGTTGCTCCGTGGAAAGCAAAAATTTTCATCCCGGTTACCGCCAATGCTGCTACTATATCATCCTGTGTTGACAAAACATTACTGCCTGTAACCGACATCTCTGCTCCGCCCGCTGCCAGCACTTCACACAAATATGCCGTTTTAGCCTCCATATGTACCGATAATGTGACCTTAATACCTTGAAACGGTTTGGTTTTTTTGAATTCTTCTTCCATTCCGGAAAGAAGAGGCATGTTGTTTTTTACCCAGTCAATTTTTTGCCTTCCTAAAGGTGCCAGGGTTATATCTCTGATTTCATAATTTTTCATTTTTCCTCCAGTATATTTTATTGTAATAAAACTTTTCCTCTAATTTGTAACCCCTTCTGTAAAAGGAGCCCTAACATCAAAGTGTCCCATCAGACTTTCAGACTTTTCACCATCGACTAAGAATTGCACGCTGCCGATTTCATCAAAACTGGCTATCAAAGAGTCCACAATCTGGCTGATCAAATAGGATTCCTCCAGCGACCCACCGTTCAATGTTGCGCCTGCCAAATCAACAGTAGCAACTCCTCCATCAACGCTTACCTCATTAAAAACAATTTTATCACTAATTAATGTATCCGCACCCTCTACCCCTTCAGCGCCATTTCGCAATGCACTATCGACCAGCACCATATACTGGTTTCCTTCTTCACTTTCCAGTTTATAATCTTTTACAACAACCATATGTTCAAAACTTTCATCACCGGGTTGCACATATTCATTGTTTGCAAAATAAAGAGTTACATTATATTCTTTTGTAATTTTCTCTTCTGTGTTACCACAGCCGGTAAAACTCATCATGCCTGTCAGAAGCAAAACAAATATCATCAACCCTATAAATTTCTTACTCATATCGTCTCTCCCTTTCAATATATCCTGTCATTTCATATAATTATTCAACTAATATCCTTTGAACAATAATTATATCATAACTGGATGGAAATACAAATATTCTCTACTTTTTCCTTTCCACTTGTGCAATAATGACCGCTGCAAATATGCATAAGCATCCAGCCAGTTGAATGGTACTCATCGTTTCATGTAAAAGAACTGTTGCAAACAACACTGCGAAAACTGACTCCAAACTCATAATTATTGCTGCGACCGAAGGGGTTGTTCTTTTTTGCGCAAATATTTGCAATGTAAACGCAAGTCCAATAGAAAAAACACCTGTATAGATAATGGGGAATGCACCTTGCATCGCTCCTGTCATTGTATTTCCACTTTCCATAGTTATTGTAAAAAGCAGATTCCAGAGACACCCAAAAAACATCTGAATGGTACTCAATACAATGCCATCTGTTTTAGAAGTATAATGCCCTACTATGATAATTTGAAACCCAAAGACAATTGCACTGGCAAAAGCCGCCAGATCTCCAGGTATAATGGAGAAGCCCTTGTTTGTGCTTATTAAAAGAAGTCCAATAAAAGCTGCACTAACAGCAACCCATACCTGAGGCTTCACCTTTGTTTTGAAAATTATTAGTCCTAAAATGGGAACAAAAACTGTGTACAATGAAGTAATAAATCCAACTTTTCCGGCGGTTGTAGAGAGAAGTGCCCATTGTTGAATAGCTGTGCCAAATGCTAGGGTAGTTCCAGAAAGAAATCCCCCTTTGATATGGGTTTTCAGATTGATTGGTTTTTTGCCCTCTTTTGTAAAATTACGAGAAATAATAAGTAAGACAAGAAGGAATAAAAATGCCACAAAAAACCTCAAGAAATTAAAAAAGAAAGGGGTCATGAATTCAAGCCCCATCTTTCTATATGAATATGAACTTCCCCAAAGTAAAGCAGTTGTAAGAAGCATCA
>JAENWI010000056.1 GCA_016650115.1 Peptostreptococcaceae bacterium
CTGTAAGACAGTGTCCACCCAGAAAAGGCACTTGCATACTTATATAAGAAATCCATTTTTACTAATGCTTGGACGTGTTTTGGCAAGATGCAAGAAGAAGATCTGGAATATTGTTGGTTTTTGGGCCACATATTGATCAGACAGCCCAGGATTCTTTTTCAGCATAGAACCTAGGGCATCATAGATGATCTTGTTCTTATGGTAGAGTACCTTGGCATTTTCTATCAGGCCTTCGCTCATATACTCTATAAAGGCATCGATGACTGCTCAGCTTTGCCTTCTACTTCCCCAAGGCTATTATAGGAAAAATAGGCCAACACGGTCCCTTTGGGATCGAGGCTTATCTTTTTCAAGGCTGCCTGTATCGTTTGGTTGGTGTGTATTTCATCATAATGGCACAGGGGAAGGGAAGAATCAAGAATGGCTGGATACTGGGATTGGAGAATTTCAAAGCAGAGAACTACTAAAAAGTATCCTCATAAAATTGGGATGTAATGTTCTATCTTGGCTATAGACAGGCTTAGGGTATACCAGTAGCCTTGAGTCTATTGAAGAGGTGTTTTATCCGATTCTCTAGACTTATTGGTAAAAATACATAGAAAAATAAAATATACCAACCTATATGATAGCTTATAAGATAAATTTTAGATAAAAATATAGAATAATATAAAAACAAGCATTCAATAATAAATTTCAATATATATTTGACAAATATGAAAACAGCTTATATGATAGGTGTATAAAGATAGTGATTATGTTTACAAATATTTTCTAATAATGGTATACATTATTGATATTATGTAATTTTTCAATATGAAGAAAGAGGTGCCTTGATGAAAAAGAGTATGCGAGAAGAAATTCAAGCTGAACTGGCAAAACGAGCGGTGGTCGCTGTTCTTGTAATTGATGATGCAAGGGATGCAGTGCCAGTAGCCCAAGCCTTGGTCAAAGGCGGAGTTACAGCAATTGAGCTTGCGTTGCGAACTGAAGCTGCACCGTTAGCCATCAAAGCAATCCATGACAATGTACCTGCAATGATGATAGGTATTGGGACAGTGATCAAAAGTGGTCAAGCTAAAATGGTTAAGGACCTTGGTGCTGCCTTTGCTGTATCTCCTGGATTTAACCCGAGAATTCTCCAGGAAGCCATAGCCTGTGATTTGCCTTTTGCTCCTGGTATCTCTACCGCAAGCGAATTGGAATTGGCATATGAGCAGGGATGTGATTTTCTGAAACTGTTTCCTGCTGTTCCACTTGGGGGGATTCCCTATTTCAAGGCGATGACTGGTCCTTACAACTATCTTGGGATTAACTTCTTCCCTCTCGGAGGCGTTACAGAAGACACTCTTTCAGAATGGGCTTCGTTGAAGAATATCCCTACTATCGGAGGAAGTTGGATAGCAACCGCCTCCCTCATAAAAGAAAAGAATTATGCAGAGATAACTCGGCGTGCCGAAAAAGCAATTAAGATTTGGAATGAAACAAAGCGAGGGCTTAAATGAAAAAAGAACAGAAAGTTATTACCTTTGGTGAGATAATGATGAGGCTCAATCCCATGGGCTACTATCGATTTTTACAATCGGAACAGTGGGAATCCAGCTATGCTGGAGGAGAGGCCAATGTTGCTGTCTCCCTTGTCAATTATGGTATTAACTCTTCTTTTGTTACAAAACTTCCAGCAAATGAGTTGGGGCAAGCTGCAATCAATGCCGTAAGACATTATGGAGTAGATACCAGCAAAGTGGTTAGAGGTGGAAGTAGGCTTGGTTTGTACTTCGTTGAGAAAGGTGCAAGCCAGCGTCCATCCAAAGTGATCTATGATCGTGCGAACTCTTCTATAGCCGATGCCCAAATCTCAGATTTTGATTGGGACACTATTTTTGCAGGGGCTACTTGGTTTCATTTTACTGGTATTACACCCGCTTTAGGAGGAGAATTGCCAGAAATCTGTCTGCAGGCCTGTCAACACGCAAAAGCTAAAGGGATTACAATATCTTGCGATTTGAACTACCGAGGTAAGCTTTGGAGCAAGAAAGAAGCAGAAAAGACTATGTCATTGCTGATACCCTTTGTAGATGTGTGCATTGCTAATGAGGAAGATGCAAGCGATGTGTTTGGAATTTCCGCTACTGGCACCGATGTGGAAAGTGGAAAGCTTGACGAAAAAGGGTACATCAGCGTAGCACAGCAGATCGCAAATCGATTTGGATGCTCCAAGGTCGCCATTACCCTCAGAGGCAGTCACTCGGCTAGCTTCAACAGTTGGGGTGGCATGTTGTATGACGGGAAGGACGCTTGGTTTTCTCCACGGTATGATATCCAGATTGTCGATAGGGTAGGCGGAGGAGATTCATTCGGTGGTGGACTTATATATTCGCTGATCGTTGGGAAAAACAGCCAGGAAGCTATCAATTTTGCAGTTTCCGCATCCTGTTTGAAACACACTATTGAACATGATTTCAATTTGGTCAGTATTCAGGAAGTTGAATCCCTTGCTGCAGGCAATGCCTCAGGCAGGGTTCAAAGATAAGAAAGGCTAATGCCTATAGGGAGTAGAAAATGAAGAAAATGTTTGTTGTATGTATGGTTCTTGCTGTTGTGGCTGGAACACTTTTTGCTGGAGGAGCTACGGAGACTGCCGGAGCAACCTATCCCAATGGTCCTGCCACCATTATTTGTCCTTATTCTGCAGGCGGTGGTTCTGATAGTGTAAGCCGCGCTTTGGCAGCAGCTATGAAGGTTGATTTTCCGGCCGGTATTGCAGTGGAAAATCGAACTGGTGGAGCCGGTTCAGTCGGCATGTCCTATGGTATGCATTCAAAGCCCAATGGACAGATTATCACCATGGTTGCCCCTGAGCTAGTAATGCTTCCTCACACAGGAACTGGTGGCGACATCGACTACAAGAAGTTTATCCCCCTTGCAATCGTCAATTCTGGATATGCAGCCATAACGGTCTCTGCTGATTCACCATATAAGACATTGGAAGATTTGCTTGTAGCGGCTAAGACCAAAGATTTGCAGTTTGGTAACTCTGGAATTGGTTCTATCTGGCACCTTGCCGGAGCTGGCTTGGAACAAGCAGCTGGAGTTGAGTTTACCCATGTTCCATTTGATGGTTCGTCGGCAGCTATTACCTCTCTGCTAGGAAACCACCTTGATGGAGTTTCTGTCTCCTATGCTGAAGTTGCTTCACAGGTAGAGGCAGGGGCACTTAGGACCCTAGCAGTTCTTGCACCTAACCGTCTTTCTGACTATCCGGATGTCCCCACTGCAGGTGAACTCGGTTATGATGTCGTCATAGGTACTTGGAGAGGGTATTGTGTTCCTGTCGGTACTCCACAGGCAACAGTTGACTTTCTTACTGCTTCTATCATGAAAGCAGTGAAGACCGATACATTCATAAAATTCATGAAGAATACCAACAACGATATTGAAGTCATAGGTACAGCGGCTTTTGCAGAAAAACTGCAGAGAGAAGATGAGTTTTATGCAAAGCTTATTGAAAAGATAGGGCTTGCTCAATAAATTTAACGCATGGCTTCTTGTCCTTCAGGAAGCCATGCTTGCCAAACCTTCTTGGATGTAGAAGGTAAGGAAATTACATGAAAAAAGGGAATCTGATATTCGCAGGCGTTTTTAGTGCATTGGCAATTTTTATTATGTATTTTGCGATGCAATTGCCAAAAGCAAGAAATGGAGTGCCCGGTCCAGGGTATTGGCCAATATTAATTAGTGTTGTTATGCTAGTTGCAGCAATTACTGTTGGAATAAAAGCTTTCACAACAAAAGATGACACTCCTTTAGTATTAGGGGCCTCCGATCACATTAGAGTATACATAGCAATGGGTCTTTTAATTGTCTATCTGTTGGGTATGTATTATATCGGTTTTGGTATAGCTACATTTGTTATGCTCTACGGTTTTATAACTTGGTTTGGAAAATATACGTGGTTTTTTAGGGCGTTGATGGCTTTTGCAATAACAGCAGTGGTGTATAGCGTTTTCGTCTATGTATTAAAAGTCCCATTCAGATTTGGAATTTTATTCTAGGAGCACAAAATGATAGTTGAAGCTTTCCGATTGGTATTTGAACCCTCTGTCTTATTATTTATAGTCCTTGGGGTTGCCAGTGGAATCTGTATTGGTTGCCTTCCTGGTCTGACGACAACCATGGGTGTTGCACTCGTGCTCCCTTTGACATTTGGGATGGATGCTACGCACAGTATCCTGCTTTTGATTGGTGTCTATGTTGGTGCTGTTTACGGTGGATCAATTGCGGCCATTCTTTTGAACACTCCTGGAACACCTGCTTCAGCAGCGACAGCCTTGGATGGCTATAAGATGGCCAGTAAGGGCGAAGCTGGAAGAGCATTGGGTATTTCGACATCCAGCTCATTTATCGGTGGTATGATAAGTTGTGTGTATCTTATCCTTATTTCTCCTATCCTTGCAAAATTTGCACTCAAGTTCAGTGCCCCCGAATTTTTTATGTTGGCTGTGTTTGGGTTATGTATTATTTCTTCCATTTCAGGTAAATCCATGATGAAAGGTTTGATTAGCGGGGCTTTAGGAATTCTCCTGGCTACCATTGGAATCGATAGCATTACTGGAAGTATGAGATTTACTTTTAATAATATGAATCTTTTTAGTGGTATCAACTTCATTCCTGTCATGATTGGTTTGTTTGCTATGAGCCAGGCTTTTATTGGTGTAGAAGAAATGAAACAAAAAACAGTAGTGGCAAGAGCCATTACCCATGTGTTTCCCAAACGTTCTGACTGGGGCATGATAGTCAAGAGTGGTTTCGTCTATGGAACCATGGGCACTCTCATAGGTTGTATTCCTGGGGTTGGTGCAGACATTGCATCCTTTATTGCATATGGACAGGCTAAAAGTTTCTCAAAACATCCTGAGCTGTTCGGTACGGGTCTCCCTGAGGCAATCGCTGCACCTGAAGCTGCAAATAACGGTGTTACAGGCGGTGCATTGATACCTATGCTTACATTGGGTGTGCCAGGGGATGCGGTTGCAGCCATCATGATTGGGGCCCTTATGGTACAAGGGCTACAGCCAGGTCCCCTTTTATTCCAGAATAACGGACCTATCGTGTATGCATTGTTCATTGGCTGTTTTATCGCCAACATATGCATGTTTGTTCTTGGTCTCAATAGTGTACGATTATTTGCAAAAGTTCTTTCGGTTCCCAAGTCGATTCTTGTCCCAACCATTTTCCTGTTGTGTTTTGTAGGTTCTTATGCCTTGAACAACAGTATATTTGATGTTGCGGTTATGCTGTTTTTTGGAATCGTAGGATATTTCCTACAAAAAACAGAAGTTTCCTCATCACCTGTTATTCTTGGTCTGATCCTTGGGCCCATGGCAGAAAGCAATTTTAGGCGGGCTTTGCTCATGTCCAAGGGAGATTATAGCACCTTTATATCAACAGGCATTTCTATTACTTTCTTTGTCTTGATTATCATTTCTTTGGCTCTGCCATTATTCCAAAAGAAATTCTTGAAAAGACAAATTTAAGAATTTAGTGTATTCCCTATAGGTGCTTCTTTGAGATTTTCAAGGTAAGCGTAGAGTGATGTGCCTCAAGTGGGCAAATGGAGAACGTATGAAAATTTCAGATATTAAGACATATATAGTCTCACAAAAATTAGGTGAGAAAAGCTTCTGTTATTCCCAGGCTTGGTATAATACTAGGACCATCATGATTTTGGAAATAATTACTGATGATGGGCTTAGTGGTTGGGGAGAAGCTTTTGGGAATGCGTTCATTAACCAAGCTGTTATTGAACATGCTTATAAATCCCAGCTTATTGGACAAAATGTCTTTGATACTGAAAAGATTTGGGATCAACTGTACAACAGTCTTCGAGATAACGGTCAGAAAGGGTCCAGCATCCAAGCGCTCAGTGCTGTTGATATAGCTTTATGGGACCTGAAAGGAAAATACACGCATCTTCCGGTCTATACGCTTATGGGTGGGGCAAGAAGAAAACAGATTGTTCCTTATGCTACCGGCTTGTACCATACCTCACTGGATCAGGATCCAAAAGCCTTGGTGTCAGAAGCTGTCTCGTATATTAAGTCTGGCTTTAGGGCTTTGAAAATGAAGACAGGTTTTGGTGTTGAGAATGATATTAAGATGGTCTCCGCCGTTAGGGAAGCGATAGGTCCTGAGATCGACCTGATGGTAGATCCTAATCATGCATATAATGCTTCATCAGCTATTAAAATGGCAAAGGGGATAGAACCGTACAATATCCTATGGATAGAAGAGCCAGTACCCCCTGAGGACATTCGAGGCTATCAGGAAGTCAAAGCTGCAACAAACATCTCCATCTCTGGGGGAGAAGCTGAGTTCACGGCCTATGGATTTAAAAACTTAATTGATGCGCGAGCCATTGATATTCTTCAACCCGATTGTTGCATTACTGGTGGTTTGACTGCCTTTAATAGGATTATCACCCTCGCTAAAATTGCAAACATTCAATGTTATCCTCATGTTTGGGGTAGTGGAATTGCAGTGGCTGCAGGCTTGCATGCTTCGTTCTCCATGCCAGATTTTCCCGAGGCCCTAATCCCAGGCAAAGTATATTTTGAGTTGGATAGGACGGAGAATATTTTTAGAGAAAAAATCAATAAGAATCCGCTGGTAATTAGGGATGGGTATATTGATCTTCCACAGTCTGGAGAAGGTTTGGGAATCGAAATAGATAGAGATTTAATTAAAAAATATCAGATAGGATAAAAATGTTACTTAATTTCTATCAACACTTTTTTTGGTAAGATGTTGATTGCTAACTTTCTGGTGGGAATGTACACTGAATACAGTGAACAATTTGAGGAGACACTCTTTGACACTCGTTGATATTACTCAAGAAAAAATTAAGCAACTGATTCTGGAAAAAACCTATGATGATTATGGGTTTTTACCAAGTGAAGGCGAGTTATGTAGGATGTTGGAAGTATCACGTGCAACAATGCGAGAAGCTGTACGTGCTATGGAGGTGCGTGGATTCGTTAAACGGATTCAGGGGAAAGGCATTCAAATTGTCAATGAGAGTGTAAAAGTCCTCACTCAATCGATGATGGATATGGTTTCAGTCGATGAAATTTCTAATGATGATTTGTTAGAAGTGAGAAGGATTGTAGAGGTCCCCGCAGCTTCTATTGCTGCAAAAAGGGCAAAGGCTGATGATATAGCAAGGTTGCAGAAATATGTAAGGATAATGGAAGATTGTTCTGTTATTAATGAGGAATACCAAACTGCTGATTTTAATTTTCATGTGCACATGGTTAAGGCGACAAGTAATAAATTGCTTATTTCTCTAAGTGCTGCTTACAATGTCTGTACCAAACAAATAATAAAAGCTAGTCTAGACTCTGGTTCTGACCTTGAAAAAGACATGCATTATCATAGAGGGGTATTAGAAGCGATTGTTTCTCGTGATTCGAAACTCGCTGGTGAATTGATGGAAGTTCACCTAAAGGCGACAGAAAAGAATGTCAAGAATAAACGAGCTAGCGAAGAGACAAAATGCCAATAGGTCGGTTGTCCCTCCCAAATTGCTGTCACTGTTTTAAAAGTAAGATTGAACCGCTGAAGACTTGATGATGAAGAATATGAAGAGTAAGAAACTATATTCCCAAGTATATGATCTAACACGTCATTGCATCGTTGCCAGAAGGGGAGCCTATGGTCCATCATGAAAGTGACTATGCAATAA
>JAENWI010000013.1 GCA_016650115.1 Peptostreptococcaceae bacterium
CGATTATCAAGATAACAGAACCTATTATAGCACCATGCAGAATGCTGCTGTCAAGATTCAATACTGGAATGATGGATTTTTCTATATTAGTAGCTTTTTTATTAATATCAGTAGCAAGGAATATAATAGTTGCTCTTCTTTTCATGTTAATGTAAGTAAGTTGACAACTGCAGGAAAGGATAAAAAATGATTACACCATTAGATATTCAGAATAAGGAATTTTCAAAGGCAGTAAGAGGTTATAAAGAAGGTGATGTTGACAGCTTTCTTGATTTAATTACTTTTGATCTGGAAAGATTAATCACTGAGAATTCTGTACTTAAAAACGATAATGCAAGACTTAATAAGGAGCTTCAACGATATAGAGGTTCAGAAGGTGTTGTCCTTGAAACACTTGAGGCTGCTAAGGCGTTGATGGGAGATATCTGTGCCAGTGCTGAGAGAAGAGCAGAAATCCTGCTGAAAAATGCGGAATTAGATGCTGAATTAATTCAAAGAGAAGCAAAAGAGTCTGTAGAAAAACTTACTGAAGAAAGCCTTAGCCTTAGACATAGATTTACCACTTTTCAGACAAAATACAAGTCCCTTTTAGAATCTGAACTGGAAAGGTTTGATGGACTTAGTGTTAAGCTTTTTGCTGAATTTGGCATCGATGAAACGAACATGCAAAAGGATAATACACTCAAACCATGGCAAGAAAGCAGAGAAACAAAAACCTTGAAACCACTCAAGGAAGAAGAACTTAAAAAAACAATGTTAAACCTAAAGATTGGAGAAGGGGAGTAATCCCCAATAAATAGTCATGTTTTACATATTAATTTTAGCAGTAATTGTATTCGATCAGCTATCGAAGTATTATATTCAGACAAATATGGATTTGAACAACTCAATACCCGTAATAGAAGGATTCTTCAGTATTACGTATATCCAGAATACTGGAGCAGCCTTCAGTCTTTTACAGGGAAAAACAGTTGTCTTAATTCTTATTCAGTTTTTTGTAATTTTAGCAATAGTAGTTTACGTTTTTTTAAAGAAAAATCCTCTCCACTGGACATTATTAGTGTCACTTGCATTTATTATAGGAGGTGGAGCAGGCAATTTGATTGATAGAATCAGTCATGGTTATGTTGTGGATTTTTTGCATTTTCACTTTTGGCCAATTTTTAATATAGCAGATATTTCAGTATGCATTGGATGCGGTTTGCTGATTATATATGTTTTTTTTATAGAAGGAAAAGGGAAAAATGGAAAACAAATTTAAAATTATCATAGAAGAAAAAATGAAAGGAGCACGGCTTGACGTGGTCCTTTCATTGACCTTAGAAGAATTATCAAGAAATCATGTGCAAAAATTAATCGAGGCTGGACAGGTCATGTTAAATCATAAGGTATGTAAAGTAAAAAAAATGTTGCTGAAAGCGGGTGATGAAATTGAAATTTCAATTCCGAAACCTGAGGAAATTGAGATTACCCCTGAAAACATTCCTTTAGAAATCGTATATGAAGATCAGGACCTGTTGATTGTCAATAAACCAAAAGGAATGGTTGTACATCCGGCAGCAGGTAATCAGACGGGCACATTAGTGAATGCTGTCATGTTTTACTGTGGGGACAGCCTTTCGTCGATTAACGGGGTCATCAGGCCAGGCATTGTGCATCGATTGGATAAAGAAACAAGCGGACTCTTAATGATCGCTAAAAATGACATGGCTCATAACTCCCTTGCTAGGCAATTAGCCGAACACAGCATTACAAGGTCTTACAGAGCAATCGTATATAACAATTTCAATCAGGATGAAGGAACTATTGACAGGCCAGTCGGAAGAGATCCAAAAAATAGGTTAAAACAGGCTGTAACTGAATTGAATGCCAGAAGAGCAGTTACTCATTATAAGGTAATTGAAAGATTTGGCGATTTTACTTATATTGAAGTTAGACTTGAGACGGGAAGAACTCATCAGATCAGAGTTCATATGGCATATACCAAACATCCTCTTTTAGGAGATAAGGTTTACGGACCTCAAAAAAAGGTGATGGGAACAGAAACTCAAATTTTGCATGCGAAGAAGCTGGGGTTTGTTCATCCTAGAACAGGTGAATATATGGAGTTCGATAGTGAACTTCCAGAGGAATTTACAAGAGTATTGAATAAATTGAAAGAAGGAAAATAATATGGGTAAAGTATCATTTAAACCAGGCACAATGTTGAATCCAGTGCCGGTAGTCATGGTAAGTTGTGGCAGCATGGAAGAAAAAAATATACTGACAATTGCATGGACTGGAATAATTAATTCAGAGCCTCCCATCACGTATGTTTCTGTTAGAAAATCACGATATTCTCATGAATTGATTGAAAAAACCAATGAATTTGTTATTAATCTTTGTACAGAAGATTTGACAAAAGCAGCCGATTTTTGCGGAGTTAAAACAGGAAGGGATACCGATAAATTTAAGGAGCAGAAGCTTACCCCGGTAGAAGGTGAACTTGTTGGAAGCCCTATGATTCTGGAATCCCCTGTAAATTTGGAATGTAAAGTAATTGAAATGAAAAGTTTCCCTACGCATGATATGTTTATTGCAGAAATTGTTAAAGTTCATGTGGATGAAAAACTGCTGAATAGAGCAGGTAAAATTCAGCTTGAAAAAGCACAGCTTATTTGTTTTAACCATGGAGAATACTTTGGAATAAAAACAGAACCTATTGGAAAATTTGGCTATTCAATTATGAAGCTGAATACGAAAAAACGATTGGAAAATCAAAGGAAATCAGTCAAACGTGGAGGAAAAGGAAAGGCAGGTCCCCGATAAAGAACCTGCCAGTTTAACTATATGATAGCGATTCATTGCGATGGGATTATTCAGTATTAAAAAGTTTGAATATTTTAAAAAATAACTAATTATTTGACAATAACTCTACTTTTTTTCTTTAATAAATTGAAGGCAATCTTCACAAACATATCCACCTTTAAAGTAGAGGTTGCTATAATTATTATTGCAAAAAGAGCAATTTGACTTCATTCATTCACCTTCTTTCAAACTAAGGGTTACCTTTTATTTTGCTAACAAATATAGTCAAATCCTTTGGTGTGCTGTAGATTAATTATAGGACTTATCAAAATTTTTGAAAGCATTTAATACAATAATGTTATAATATATGTATTTGTTGTAATAAAATGGTAAAAATCTGTAGCGGAGGAGGTATCCCAATGTTTGAAAATTTCAAACTAGTTATTGATCAAGCTAATATTGTTGGTTATTCATGGGACTTGAACAGCCCTCAAGCGGTTGTTTGCATTATTCATGGAATAGGGGAACACGCTGGAAGATATGACAGAATGGCAACAAATATGAACGAAAACGGTTTAGCTGTATTATCCATGGATTTAAGGGGACATGGTGTTTCTTCAGGGAAAAGAGGACACTGTGCCCCAAGGTTGTCTGTACTTTCTGATATTGACTGCCTTCTGCAGGAAGCTCAGAAAAGATACCCGAACATCCCTATTGTATTATATGGGCATAGCATGGGTGGGAATATTGTGTTGGATTATAGAAGAAGAGGCAAATGGATGGTTTTGCCAGAGGGTTATGTAGCCTCTGCACCTTGGATTATTCTTGTCAGAAAGGTGAACAGACTCTTGCTTTTGACAATGAAAATATTTTCTGAAATAAAGCCTGATTCCCAAATAAAAGCAGGAATAAAAAATGAGGACTTAGGGAACATTCAAATGATATCATTACAGCAAAACAAAGAATTAATGCATGATTTTATTACGGCAAGGACCGCTGTTGACGGGAATATGGTTGGAGAAGAATTATTAACGATTCCGACTATGGGTAAAAAATTGCTTCTTATGCATGGTGATGCAGATAAAATCTGCAGTATTGAGGGAAGCAGAAAATTCTCAAAGGTCGCAAATGACTGCGAATATGTGGAGTGGCCAGGTTACTATCATGAAATACATAACGGTAATAAGGAAGAGAACGGTCAAAAGGTAATAGATTATGCAATAAAATGGATTCAAGATTTATAAGGGTTTATATAGACAGTTTTATTACCTGTGAAAATAACCATTCCTGGTTTAGCGCCGTTTGGCTTTTTAACGTAACGAACTTTTGTATAATCGACAGGTACATTTTCTGAATCTTTGGCTTTACTGTGAAGTGCCGCCAGAGAGGCAGCCTCTATTATTGTCTGATCATCAGGGGATTTCCCATCTAAAAAAAGTATGACATGAGAACCTGGAATATCTTTTGTATGAAACCAGATATCCTTAGGAGAAGCTGTTTTAAAGGTTAAGATATCATTATCAACATTATTCCTGCCGACTAAAACTCTAAAACCGTCCTTTGTAGTAAAGGCATAAGGCCCTAATTTTGACTTAGATGGCTTGGCTGTGGTTTTCCTTTTCTTTAGATACCCGGAAGAGACCAGTTCAGCTCTAATGTCTTCAATCTCGGCCAAGGATGAAGCACCTTCCAAAAAAGATGCAACAGACTCAATATATTCAATATCTAAAGCAAGCTCTTCTAATTGAAGAGCTTTTTCTTTTACTGCAGTTTTTGATTTCCCATATTTCTTAAAATAGTTCTGCGCATTTTTTGAAGGAGAAAGCTTTTTATCCAGCGGAATTGTAACTTCTGTATTGTCATAATAATTATTGACCTTGGTTTGACTTTCACCTGGTTTAATCTGGTGAAGGCTTGCTGTCAGGAGCTCCCCAAATAGCCTGTAATTCTCTGAATCCTCGGCATGAAGAAGATCTTCGGATAACCTTTGCTTTTTCAGATAAAGTTTATTCAGGTTATTATTAATGGCTTTTTCCAAATCAACACTTTTCTGTCTGATTCTATTGGATGAATCCTTGTTTGCAAAATAAAATTCCATTGCTTCGCTTAATGTATCAAAATAAACAGATTCATTAATATTATCCAACGCATATAGTTTCATTATATGAAAATCTATCGGAGTTTTGGACTCCCCCAAATAGACAACTGGATCCATTTCACGATGATCAAGTTTTTTGATTATTTCTGCAACCGCTTCATAAATTCCTATGTGAAGATTTGCAGGATGATACCCTTTTTCTAAAGCTGCATCCAGAAGATTATTTGCAACAGCAGGGCTTATCCCTTGCAAGGAGGATAAAAGAACTTTTGGAATCAAACTGATATCTGTATCAATAATTGTTTTGAGCGTATCGGGTGTTAATTCTTTTAGCGTCAGTTTACCTTGATCAGGAGGATATTCATAGATTTTTCCAGGCAGGAGCTGTCGATATCTGTTCACATCGATGGATATTCTTTTGATACTGTCAATGATTTTCATTGTTTCCATATCAATCAAAATAATATTGCTGTGTTTACCCATAATTTCAATAATCAGTTTTTTATTGACGGAAAAGCCAAGCTCGTTATAGGTTTCAATAGAAAATTCAATGATTCTTTCTGAACCCTTTTGAATGATCTCGGAAATTTTTCCTGCTTGAATATGTTTTCTTAAAAGCATACAAAAAGAAAGGGGCGCAGGTGGATTTACCGGGTTTTCTTTTATAAAATGAATTCTTGCATGACTGCTGTTGCAGGATGCATATAATTTGAAATTGCCAGATTTTGAATGTATGTTAATAACAAGTTCATCTGCCTCCGGCTGATAAACTTTTTCTATTTTTCCACCTAAAATATTTTGATTCATTTCTGATACTATTGCACTGGTGATTATTCCATCAAAACTCATATCAATTCTATCCTTCTTATCTCTTTCCAAGCGACTGAATATACTGTATAATTAATATATTATCATAAAAATCTAAGCTTGAGGAGAAAAAAGATGATAAAAAGTATGACTGGCTTTGGAAGAGGCGAATATACGGATGGGAAAAGAAACATAATAGTTGAAATTAGAGCCGTTAATCATCGTTATAGTGATATAACGATTAAAATGCCCAGACGATATTCATTTGCTGAAGATAAAATAAAGAATACGGTAAAGGATATTGCACGTAGAGGAAAAATTGAAGTATCTGTAATGGTGGAAAATATTACAGAAGACGATACCAGAATAAAATTGAACACGATGGTTGCGCGTCAGTATTATGACAACTTAAATGAGCTAAAAAATGAATTTAATCTTGTAGGAGAAGTGACTTTACAGTTTTTATCAGGGCTTCCTGATGTTATGAAAGCGATTCCTGACGTGGAGGATGAGGAAGAAATCCTTAAATGCCTTGAGCTTTCAACAAAAATGGCCGCGGAAAAACTGGATGAAATGAGAATTGCAGAAGGCTCGAAACTGGCAGAAGATTTAATTAAAAGGGGAGAAATCATTCGGGGTATGTTAACGACCATAGAAGAAAGATCCCCGAAAGTAGTGGAAGTATATGCAGAAAAACTAAAAAACAGGATAAAAGAGTTAATTGGTAATAATGCCGCTGTGTCTGAAGACCGAATTTTGCTAGAGGCAGCAGTATTTGCTGATAAGTGCAGTATTACTGAAGAGATAGTCAGACTTGACAGCCATATCATTCAATTGAAAACAATTATTACAAACAGCAATCAGCCTGACGGAAAAAAACTGGATTTTTTGATTCAGGAAATGAATCGGGAAGCAAATACCATAGGATCTAAGGCAAATGACATGAAAATAACAAACATTATGCTGGAAATAAAAAGTGAAATAGAAAAAATCAGAGAGCAAGTTCAAAACATAGAATAGTTTTGTATATTTAAGTTGAACAGAATGAGCGGACATGGTATAATATGTACTCAATTAAGGAAGTAGAAAAGGGGATGCTCAATGAAAAAAGGCCAGCTATTTATAGTTTCTGGGCCATCTGGTGCAGGAAAAGGAAGTATTTGTCAAAAACTGGTTAAAGAGTTAGATGTTGAGTTGTCGGTTTCAATGACAACAAGAGCGCCTCGTCCAGGAGAAATTGAAGGTGTGGATTATTATTTTGTGACCCGTGATGAATTTGAGGAATCTATTGAAAAAGGAGATTTGCTTGAATTTGCTGAAGTCTATGGAAATTATTACGGGACACCAAAGCAGAAAGTTTTAGATAAACTTGCAAATGGTAAAGACGTGGTTTTAGAAATAGACATTCAAGGGGCATTGGAAGTTAGAAATGAATATCCGCAGGGGATTTACATTTTCATTTTGCCGCCGTCAATGACTGAGCTCCGAAAACGTATAACAAGAAGAGGGTCTGACAGCCCTGACTCCATTGAATTAAGATTAGGGGAGACGTTAACGGAGGTATCTTATATTGATCAGTACAATTATTGTGTTGTGAATGGGGATTTAGAAGAGGCAGTTATTAGAGTAAAAGCCATTATATTAGCTGAACACTCTAGAGTTTCAGAACAAATTTATGGGCTTATTAAGAATTATAAGGAGGAAGTATAAATGTTATACCCATCAGTGAACGAAATAAGAAAAAAAGCAGACAGCAGATACACACTTGTTGTATTGGCTGCTAAGAGAGCAAGAGATATTGTTGAGGGAAAGCCTAAACTGACAAATGCAGAATCAGACAAACCGGTTTCAATTGCAGCACGTGAGATAATGGAAGACCTGATAACCTATAGCAGAGACTAATAATCTGAGACGGCGGTTGATGCCAGCCGCTCTTTTATATTATAACAATTATAAATTAACGTTTAAAAAATTATAGTAATTGTTTAAACTACTTGTAAATCCAGTGATTATTTATTAAATTATAGCTGGAGGTGACAGAATGAATAGATTTATTCCTGTAATCAAGCCCAGATCAAGCATAAAGGTTGATGTTGATGAAGTTTTATACATAGAACAGTATCTCAGGAAAACGAAGATTCTAACAGAGAGTGAAACCCATGAAATGTATTCCAAGATAGAAGACTATCTGGTATACCTTGGAAGTAATTTCCTGAAATGCCATAGAAGTTTATATGTTAATATGGATAAGATTGTTTCAATGAGAGAGCAAAGCATTGTTTTTACCAATGGGGACAGCCTGTATTTAAGCAGAGACAAGTTTACTGCTGCAAGACAGCACTTCTCACGTTATATTATGTGTAATAAAAAACTGTTAATATAAATATATATTTCTTGCTATATTGATCAATTTGTAGTATAGTTTTTGTTGGTCTATCAATCATATTTGGACCAATAAATATTTGTCACACTTAGTCACTTGGAAGCTGGTGCCTTGCGAGGTTGCTTTTAAGGAAAATTAGGTGGAAGTTAAAAACCAGGAGGATAAAAAATGTCAGTAATTTCAATGAAACAATTACTAGAAGCCGGTGTACATTTTGGACACCAAACGAGAAGATGGAACCCAAAGATGGCTCCTTACATCTTCACAGAGAGAAATGGAATTTACATTATCGATTTACAAAAAACTGTAAAAAAAATTGATGAAGCTTATGATTTCATGAGAACAATTGGAGAATCCGGGAAGCCGGTATTATTTGTAGGAACTAAAAAACAGGCTCAAACTGCAATCGAAGATGAAGCAAAGAGATGCGGAATGTTCTTTGTAAATCAAAGATGGTTAGGCGGAATGCTTACAAACCATAAGACAATTTCCGGAAGAATTAAAAGATTATATGATATTAATGCAATGGAAACGGATGGAACTTTTGAAAAACTTGGAAAAAAGGAAGTCCTGAAACTTAGACTTGAATTGATCAGACTGGAAAAGTTTCTGGGCGGTATCAAGGAAATGAAGGGGATTCCGGGAGCACTATTTATTGTTGATCCTAAAAAAGAAAGAATTGCTGTTAAAGAGGCTAGAATTCTTGGGATTCCAATCATTGGTATTGTAGATACAAACTGTGATCCTGATGATGTCGACTTTATCATTCCAGCTAATGATGATGCAATCAGAGCAGTGAAATTAATTGCCGGAAGAATGGCAGATGCCATTATAGAAGCAAATCAGGGCGAAAGCTATGATGAAGGCCCAGCTACACCAGATGAAGCAGAACCTGAAGTAAAAGCTGCATCTGAACCTGTAGTAAAAGTTGAAGAATTTAAAGCTGAAGTAAAAGTTGCAGCAGTTGAACCAGAAGTGAAAGCTGAAGAAGCGGTAGCTGTTGAAGAACCTGTAGTTGCAGAAGAAGCAGTTGAAGAACCAGCAGTTGTTGAAGAACCAGCAGTTGTTGAAGAACCAGAAGCTAAATAGGAAATTGATAAAAAATTGAGATGAACCCCGGCGGGAACGTCAAATCAAAATAAAAGGTATCGAGCCCGGCGGGGACGCCGGGCTCGAATTAGATAAAAGGTGTCGAGCCCAGGCGAGGACGCCGGGCTCGAATTAGATAAAAGGTGTCGAGCCCAGGCGAGGACGCCGGGATCGAATTAGATAGGCGGGAGGAAAATAATATGGCTGTTACAGCATTAATGGTTAAAGAATTGCGTGAGAGAACTGGCGCAGGAATGATGGATTGTAAAAATGTATTAGAAGAAACAGATGGCGATATAGAAAGAGGGATTGAACTTCTTAGAGAAAAAGGTCTTGCAAAGGCTGCGAAAAAAGCAGGTAGAGTGGCATCAGAAGGGCTTGTAAGAATTTCATTTTCACCGGATGGTAAAAAGACAGCAATGGCAGAAGTAAACTCAGAAACTGATTTTGTCGCAAAGAATGTTGACTTTATTGGATTTGTTGAACATGTTGCAGCAATGACACTGGAAGCTGAAAACGAGAATATTGAAAACTTCATGACACTTAAATTTAAAAACGAAGGAACTGTTCAAGAAGTATTAAGTCATAAAATTTCAACAATTGGAGAAAATCTTCATGTGAGAAGATTGTATAAAGCAAATACTCCTGGATGTGTATATGTTGGGTACATCCATGGTAATGGCAAAATTGGTGTGATTATTGGACTTAAAACAGAGGCTTCAGTTGAAGAAGTTACTATTGTAGGAAAGGATGTTGCGATGCAGGTTGCATCAATGAATCCTAAATTTATAGATGAAACTTCAATTGATCCTGAATATCTTGAAAGTGAAAAGAAAATTCTTGTTCAACAGGCCCTCAATGAAGGCAAACCAGCAAATATAGTTGAGAAGATGGTTGCTGGAAGATTAAAGAAGGAATTAAAAGAAACTTGTCTAGTTGAACAAAAATTCGTAAAGAATAGTGACATGTCTGTTGAAGAGTATGTTGAAAGTGTTGCGAAGGAAATTGGCAAGCCGATTCAGGTAGTAGAAATGGTGCGTTTTGAAGTTGGAGAAGGCATCGAAAAGAAGGAAGAAAATTTTGCAGAAGAAGTTGCAAAACAGATGAACGCTTAATAAAAATATGATATAATAAAGGGACACTAGTTTAGTGTCCCTTTATTGTAGAATAGAGTACAGGAGAGACCGATGAAACCAAAATATAAAAGAGTGATATTAAAAATCAGTGGAGAAGCATTAGCGGGAGAAAGCAAATTTGGATTGAATGAGCAAATGCTAAGCCAGGTGGCAAAGCAAATAAAAGAAATCCATGAATTAGGTGTTCAGGTTGCTATTGTAGTGGGAGGCGGAAATTTCTGGAGAGGCAGAACCAGTAAAAGCATGGATCGAGCTACGGCTGATTACATGGGGATGCTTGCTACTGTTATAAATGCAATGGCACTTCAGGATTCCTTTGAAGCAATTGGCATCCCTACAAGAGTTCAAACAGCTATTGAAATGAAAGAAATTGCAGAACCATATATTAGAAGAAGAGCAATAAGCCAGTTGAATAATAACGAAGTTGTGATATTTGGCGCAGGTACCGGAAATCCGTTTTTTTCAACAGACACAACCGCGGCACTTAGAGCTGCAGAAATTGAAGCGGATATCATACTTCTGGCTAAAAAGGTTGATGCGGTATATTCTGAGGATCCAGAGCAAAATCCAAATGCAACCAGATATGATACTTTAACCCATAAGGAAGTTCTTGAAAAAGGGCTGGGGGTTATGGATTCAACCGCAGCATCTTTATGTATGGATAATAATATTCCCATTCATGTCTTCGGGCTTGCACAGGAAGGAAATATATTAAAAGCTATTTTAGGCGAAAAAATAGGTACAATTATAACTTAGGAGGATTTGATTATGAGTAAGGATGTACAAAAAAACTTAGAAGAAAAAATGCAGAAAACAATAGCCGTATTAAAAGAGGAAATGAATACTATCAGAGCAGGGATAGCGAACGCAGCACTGTTGGATAAGGTATTTGTTGATTATTACGGAAGTGCAACACCGCTTAAGAATCTTGCTAATATTAGTGTTCCTGACCCAAGAACTCTTATGGTTTCGCCTTTTGATGTTAAAATAATTCATGACATTGAAAAGGCAATTAATTTAATAAACCTGGGGATTAATCCTTCGAATGATGGAAAAATTATCAGACTTGTTATTCCTCAGGTAACTGAAGAAAGAAGAAAAGAGTTAACCAAAACAATTAAAAAAATAGGAGAAGATGTTAAGGTAGCTGTTAGAAATGAAAGAAGAGATGCCAACGACAGTCTTAAGAAGCTGGAAAAAGTTGGAGAACTGACTGAAGATGATCTGAAGAAAGAACTTGAGACTGTTCAAAAGAGGACAGATAAAGCCATTAAAGACATTGATGATATTGTAGCAGCAAAGGAAAAAGAATTACTGCAGGTTTAGTCTACATGGAAGCTGTTTTAAAGATTTAATGTTTAAAGGTTTAAATGCGGATATGAGGTGTGGCTGGTTCACAGGGATATCCGTTTTTATTTTAAGGAGTCAAATGCTGGATAAAGAGAGAATTCCAAAACATATTGCCATCGTTATGGATGGAAATGGAAGATGGGCCAACAATAAAGGCCTGCCAAGACTGGCGGGACACAATGCGGGGATGGTTGCAATGAAAGAAATTGTTAAACATTCCAGTGCTATTGGAGTTGAATATCTTACTGTCTATGCTTTTTCTACTGAAAACTGGAAAAGATCTGTAGATGAGGTAAATGGAATTTTTAAACTTCTTGTTTTATATGTGGAAAAAGAACTGAGGGAACTCAATAAAAACAGTGTTAGAGTGAGAATATTGGGAGATTACAGTAAATTGCCAGAGGAAGCAGTTAAGAGTCTGGAAAAAGCCTTGAAAAAAACAGACAAAAATATAGGGCTTCAGTTTAATATTGCACTTAATTATGGCAGCAGAGATGAAATGATTCGGGCAATCAGACTGATTGGTGAAGATATCAGACTTGGACTTATCAAACCGGAAAACATCACAGAAGAAAGCTTTTCAAAGTATCTTTTTACAGGAGAAAAATTTGCTGATGTTCCTGATCCGGAATTAGTGATTAGAACGAGTGGAGAAAAAAGATTATCCAATTATCTGCTATGGCAAAGTGCTTACAGCGAATTTGTTTTTATGGAAACACTTTGGCCGGACTTTACACCGACAGAATATGAAAAAGCTATTGAAGAATATCAGAATAGAAACCGGCGATTTGGCGGGAGGAATATCACATGAGAACCAGAATTTTATCAGGAATAATGATGCTGCCTTTGATGGTGTTTGTATTTATTGGTGGAAACGTACTCCTTTTAGGCTTTTTCCTGATAGGAATAATGGGATTAAAAGAGTTTTATAACGGTTTTGATAATTTAGGAATTAAACCCTCATTACCTATCGGACTGGCCAGCACGTTTTTGCTGTACTGTATAAATTTATTTAAATTTGAAGATAGGACAACCTGGTACATATTTTGGGTATTTGCAGTGGTTCTGATGAGTCTTCTGTATCTGTTCAAAATAGAAGAGAGAAAACTTGAAGATGGTATGGTGACTGCTCTCGGTGTTTTTTATGTTGTTTTTTTCTCCTATCATATTTTACTGGTAGAACAGCTGCCGGAATATGGCCTTTTAGTCTGGTTAATATTTCTTACGGCTTTCGGGACAGACAGCATGGCTTATTTTGCAGGTTACTTTTTCGGAAAGCATAAACTTTGCCCTTCAATCAGCCCTAAAAAAACCATCGAAGGTTCAATCGGTGGCATTGCTGGCAGTGTCATCCTTTGTGGTATTTTTGCTCATTTTGTAATACCGTTTTTGTTTTTACATAGTATTGTTATAGGCATCATAGGAGGAATTGTATCACAGTTTGGAGATTTAACGGCATCATTATTTAAAAGGAAAATGGGTATAAAAGACTTTGGGAATCTTATACCAGGACATGGCGGAGTTTTAGACAGAATAGATAGCCTTCTGTTCACCGCACCATTTATATATTATTATATAATGCTTATAATTAAATAGGGGAACATATGAAGAGAATTTGCATACTAGGAAGTACCGGGTCCATTGGAACACAGGCTTTAGAGGTTATTGAAAATAATAAAGAACATTTTAGGGTTACAGTTCTCTCGTGCGGAACCAGAATAGAAGAACTATCTGCACAGATTATTAAATTCAACCCGGAAATAGCTGTGGTTGCTAAGGCTGAAGATGCCGCTATTTTAACGAAAAGACATCCTGAAACGGAAATATTATATGGTATGGATGGGTTAATTGAAGCGGCAGAATCAGATTGTGACATGGTGCTCAATGCTTTGGTTGGTATGCTGGGATTGCAGCCAACATATAGAGCTATATTAAAAGGCACGACAATAGCTCTTGCAAATAAGGAAACCTTAGTTGCTGGAGGAAAGCTCATTACAGAAGCTGCCAGAAAAAACAAGGTTCGAATTTTGCCTGTTGACAGCGAACACAGTGCTATTTTTCAATGTCTGCAGGGAAATCAGGAAAATGAAATCAAGAAAGTAATTTTAACAGCATCAGGAGGGCCATTCCGGAATTATTCACTACAGGATTTAGAAAAAGTAACACGCGAACAGGCATTAAAACATCCAAAATGGACAATGGGACAAAAAATTACAATAGATTCTGCAACGATGATGAATAAAGGACTAGAGGTCATTGAGGCCAGCTGGTTATATCATCTGTCTGGAGAAAAAATTAAAATTGCAGTGCACCCGCAAAGCATTGTTCATTCTATGGTGGAATATATGGACAATTCAATCATTGCACAGCTGGGCCTGCCCGATATGAAAATACCAATCAGTTATGCGTTTTCTTATCCTGAAAGACTGGAAATGAAAAGTACAGGCTTGGATATTTTTAAAGATGGAGCAAATTTAACATTTGAAAAACTGGATCAAAGTGTGTTTAAATGTGCAGGGTATGCCTATGAGGCACTTAAAAAAGGCGGAAGCTATTCAGCTGCATTAAACGGTGCGAATGAGATGCTGGTACAGTTATTTTTAGAGGGGAAAATAAGATTTGTTGATATACAAAACATACTGGGAGAAGTTTTAGAAAAACATGAATCTGTTGAAACATCAGACATTGATCATATTTTAGAGATTGATCTGGAAACAAGAGTGCTGTCAAAAAAGCTTGCACTGAACATTTAATTTAGGGGGGGAGAACAGTAATGACAATTTTATATTCGGTAATAATATTTTCCATATTGATTTTTGTTCATGAGCTTGGGCATTTTGCGGTTGCAAAAGCTACAGGAATAAAGGTTGAAGAATTTGCCCTGGGCATGGGCCCGGCAATTTTAAAAAAGACGAGGGGAGAAACTCAATATTCCTTGAGAATTTTTCCAGTTGGAGGTTTCTGCGCGATGGAGGGAGAGGATGAAGACTCTGAAGACGAAAGAGCCTTTAACAATAAACCTTTTTTCGTAAAAGCAGGTGTCCTGGTGGCAGGATCAGCCATGAATTTATTGCTTGCAGTTCTGATTCTTTCTTGTATTGTCCTGTATTTTGGTACACCGACAACCACATTAGATAAAATAAATCTGGACAGTCCGGCTGCAGTGGCAGGGATTTCAGAGGGTGACAGGGTTTCATACATCAATAATGTAAAAATAAATGAATGGGAAGATGTTTCCTCAGCGATAAATAGCGGAGACAGCAAGGCTATTAAAATTGAAGTTATAAGAGATGGTGAAGTGATTGTCAAAGACATAACACCTGTTGAAGAAGATGGAAGAATGATCATCGGGATTACACCAACCTTTCAAAAAAATCCAGTCTACGCAGTTAAATACGGTGCTTTGGCAACCTGGGAGATGGGCGGTAAAATGGTTGATGTAATCGGGCAGTTGTTTACCGGAGAAGTCTCGACAAAAGAACTGATGGGACCTTTAGGAATAGTGAATGCCGTTGGCGACAGTGCTCAATATGGTTTTATTTATGTTGCACAGCTTGCAGCCCTGATCAGTCTGAACTTGGCAATTGTCAATATGTTACCGATTCCTGCTTTAGATGGAGGAAGAATTCTTCTTTTATTTATTAGAAAAATGACGGGTAAAATTATATCTGATGAAGTGGAAGGCAAAATCCACTTAGTTGGTTTTGCATTGTTAATTGGGCTGATGGTTTATGTAACCTATCAGGATGTTTTAAGAATATTTTAGAGGTATAGGATGACCAATAAAGTTGACTGTGGCGGTGTAATCATTGGCGGTGGTGCGAAAATATCTATTCAGTCTATGACAAATGTGGATACAAAAGATGTGAAAGCCTGCTTGGAGCAAATTAAAAGACTGGCAGAAGCAGGCTGTCAGATAGTCCGGCTGGCGGTTCCGGATATGGATTCTGCTTTGGCTTTTGGTGAAATTAAAAAACATTCAAAAGTTCCTTTGGTTGCAGATATCCACTTTGATTACAGACTTGCCGTTGCTTCAATTGAAAATGGTGCTGATAAGGTGAGAATCAACCCCGGGAATATTGGATCCCTTGAAAATGTCAGAGCTGTGGTACAGGCAGCAAAACTGCGAAAAATCCCTATACGGATTGGTGTTAATTCCGGCTCTTTGGAGAAGGATATTTTACTGAAAAATAATGGGGTGACAGCTGAAGGCCTGGCAGAAAGCGCCCTGAGAAATATTAAACTAGTTGAGGAAATGGATTTTGACCAAATTGTTGTCTCACTAAAGGCATCTAATGTAAAATTGAATTATGAAGCGCATAAGCTTGTGGCTTCCATGACGAATCATCCGATACATATTGGAATAACTGAGTCTGGGACTGTCCAGTCTGGAAGGGTAAAATCTGCTATAGGAATTGGAGCACTTTTGCTTGAAGGAATTGGAGATACAATGAGAGTTTCACTCACTGGAGATCCTGTAAAGGAAATAATTCTTGCAAAAGAGATTCTTGAAGCAGTTGGATTAAGGGGTGGCGGAATAAATCTGGTTTCTTGTCCTACTTGCGGGCGTACAAAAGTTGATTTGGAAAAAATCGCGGTGGAGATAGAAAGCAAACTGGAACAGATAAAAATTCAAAGAGAAGAAAAACGCCTTCCAATGCTGACAGTAGCAGTAATGGGTTGCGCTGTAAATGGCCCCGGAGAAGCAAAGGGAGCAGATGTGGGCGTGGCCTGTGGTGATGGGAAAGGTGTTCTTTTCAGAAGAGGCGAAATTATTAAAACAGTGAAAGAAGAAGAAATTGTAGCAGAATTATTGAAGGCGGTTGAAAATTATGAAAACATATAAATCCAGTCATATGATTAAAGCAGAAGACCTAAATCACCATGAAAATCTGTATGCTGGAAGAGCGATAGAATGGATGATGGAAGCATCATTTATTGCAGCGGTAGGGGAGCATAAAAATAAAAATGGGTTATTATATAAAAATACTCATCAGTTCGACTTTTTCAGCCCTGTCACACCAGGAGAAATTATCAGTTACCTGAGTACTGTTGTGAGAGCAGGGAATACGAGCTTTACAATTCACATCAATTTAAAATCAGAAGAAACAGGAACTATAAAAGCAGAAGGATATACCACTTTTGTTACTATTGATGAAAATAAAAAACCGATGAAACATGAAATCGTATTAGATGATACAGATTCTCCAGTAGAGTTGAAATGGAGAAGTGCGGCGAATGGTTTTTTCACAAGGAATTAGGGTAAATGAAAAATCTTATTGAAAATGCAATCAGTTGGAATAAAATAGGCAGGCATGCAAAGCAGGAATACAGTTTTTCCCTGGGACGTGCAAAAATGTCAAAAGACGGTTCAGTTCTTACATTAGATATAGAACTGAATTTTGTTTTGCCATACGAAGACACTTTGA
>JAENWI010000320.1 GCA_016650115.1 Peptostreptococcaceae bacterium
CAAAGTATGAATGGCTTAATTGTAAGATCTGTTGGCATAAAAAGAGCAGCAGGAATTATAGGCTTAATCAATCTGACATATAATTTGTTTCGGTATGAGCAGGTAATACGCTTAAATATCATTTAAAGATAGATGACTGTTCGTTCGTTAGTTAGTTAGTTAGTTAGTTAGTTAGTTCGTTAGTTAAAGTTAGTTAAAATTAGGGGAAAAGTAAATTTTATATGTGATAAATGTAAAATATGAAAGTATATTCGCCCTGATTTAGGAAAACCGTACAACGGGTTCTGCGATTTTTCTCGAATCACAAGTAAAAAAGTGAATTTTTAGAACCCACCTTTAGGTATTCCAGAGCTGTCTGAACAGTATTGACCTAAAATATAGATATTTCTGAATACAATTTAAATAAATTTTTAAAGGATGAATAAGATATTGAACGTATTACTGTTGTTATTTTTAACATCAGCTTCTGTTTATGCGCAGGTTCCTTCAGGAGTAAAACCTGAAGGAACGACGGCTATACCAAAAAATGGAAAAATTACCGGAAAAATTATCGATGCAGAAAGTAAAGTTCCGATGGAATATGCCAACGTAGCTGTTTATCGCAAACAGGATTCAAAATTGGTTACAGGTGGAATTGCCAATGCGACCGGTGATTTTGAAATTGATGATTTACCATTAGGCAATTATTACGTGGAAGCCGTTTTTATAGGCTTCGAAAAAACAACCATCAAAGATGTTAAGATTCTTCCAACGGACCTGAAAGTGGATGTGGGAACAATTCCGCTGACTGTTTCGCGCCAGCAGATTGGCGATGTAAACGTAGTGGCCGAACGAAACAGGGTCGAATACAAAATTGATAAAAAAGTTATCAATGTTGGAAACGATATCAATGCCGCAGGTGGGACAGCTGTTACTGCGCTTGAAAATACGCCTTCTGTTAATGTGGATATCGACGGAAATGTGAGTCTGCGGGGTTCAACAAGTTTCACTGTGCTGATTGATGGAAGACCAAGCGTTTTAAGCGGTAGCGATGCCCTGAATCAAATTCCGTCTTCATCTATTCAAAATATTGAGATTATTACTAATCCTTCGGTGAAATACGACCCGGACGGTATGGCAGGAATTATCAATGTGGTGATGAAGAAGAATGTACTTTCAGGTCTAAACGGCATCTTCAATGTCAATGCAGGAACAGGTAAAAAATATGGTTCAGATCTGATGCTGAATTATAAGACGAAGAAATACAACCTTTTTGCCGGGGGAAGCTGGAGTGACGAGACTAGATATGGAACTGGAAAATCGATAAGGGAATCGTATTCGAACGATACCACCAACCTGGTTACTGATGGCCGTCGCGATAGAACCAGAAATAGGACCCGTTTTAAAGGGGGAATTGACCTTTATCTTTCCCCAAAAACTACGTTAACACTTGCAACTCAGGTTGGTAATTATGGGTTCAACAGCTTGGGCGGAGGTAATATTCACCAGTATCAGTTACCGGCAACTGCCGACACTTTTTCAGTTCAAAATAATGTGTCGTCCCGCAATGGAAATTTTGTAACTGGCAATGCCAATTTTCAAACCAAATTCAACGAAGACGGAACACATAAACTTGAAGGCTCGTTTTATTACAGAAACCGAGTGAGTGATGAAGATGAAACCGATGACGAATTCTTATCTGATTCAAATTATATTTATATTAATATTAATACAGACCAGTATTTGAGTAGCGTTGTCACCAAAGATCATTCTTTATCAGATCAGTATCGCATGAACCTCGATTATACGCTCCCTTTTAAAAATGGTGGAAAATTCGAGGCTGGGCTGCAAAGCCGA
>JAENWI010000462.1 GCA_016650115.1 Peptostreptococcaceae bacterium
CTTAGGGGTTACCAAGATGCCAATTCCAGCCCAAGCTGACGAGTTAATACTATTTGAAAGCAGAAAAATAAAAATAAAAAGCTCGTATGTATTTTTCATGTAACTCTGCTTCCCTTAATCATCTTAAAAAAATAGGTATTTGCACACGGGAGTTGAAAGTAGATAGAAGAATCCTCAAATAATGATAGTATGGTGATGGATCCTGCGGAGAGGTTGTAGATTAAGGCATAAGCATCAGCAGAAATTTAGAAACTGTCGGATAAGGGCTGCCCTCAGGAGAGGGTCAACCGAATCCATTTCTACTTCAAACGGTTTTTGTATGCTCATACAAGTTTAAAAGAGAAGAGTTTGAAAGCTTCAAAAATCTCTTTTCATTTGTAATGAATCCACCTGCAGAAAAGCTTGAGTAAGTCGATTTTTTGTTCAATTCGAGATTATTATGCACCCAAAATTTCACTTATCGGGAGCTGTTTCTCAAAAAGAATACAAATTCCGAGGGTTTCTAGTCCCCGTGTGCAAATACCAATTTTAAAAAAAAGCAAGGGTTTTTACACCCCTGCCCTAATGCCCGTTAAAAACACCCAAAAGGTAGTTTTATTATACAGTATCTAGAATAGTATATGTAATAGTCACATTAGCAGCTGCGGTGGTAACAAGTGACGCGAGAGTTTTGATGTGCAGTACATGTTCTACCATGGCTCCAGAAGTAGTTGTAGTACCTGTATTGCAACTTGGAATTGCGGTTACTATATCCACTGCGGTTGCGGATATAGCTGTAGCAATAACACCGGTTCCCTGATCCCCAGCGGTTGTGGTTGTACCTGGAGTAGTTATCAATTGTAGTTCAGTCCCGGCAGGTAGTACGTCAGTAGAACCAAGCTCGGCAGTTATTTTGTAAGTTGCAGTCCCATCAGTTATCGTAGTGTACTGGAGGTATGCGGGAAGGATTCCCGCATTATCCGCAGGTGTCTCACCGGCAGAGATATCAGTATCTGCAATCGACAAAGTCTCAGTACTCGATAAGACAGTAATGATGTGAATCGGGTCAACCCCCAGGCTGACAGGTTCTGTCCCCGTAGCCACAGCCCACACATTCCCAGACAGTCCAAAAGCCAGCACAACAACCATCAATCCAATTAATAGTTTCTTGTTTTTCATCTCTATATTTCCCTTATAGTGATTTGTATGGTTGATTGATCAACCAAGTCGATAAGAATCCTGCAATAATGATTCTTTCAATAATTC
>JAENWI010000018.1 GCA_016650115.1 Peptostreptococcaceae bacterium
AAGAGAGATGTTGAAAAAATTGAAAAAGTAAGAAACATTCATCATGTTCATTCTTGGATGACAAATGAAAAAACAATATATTTTGAAGCACATATCGAAATGGAAGATATGAACATATCTGAAGCCGAGAAAATATATGATATAATTGAGCATCTCCTTAAGGTGCATTATGGGATAAGCCATGTGACACTTCAAGTTGAAGTCAATAAATGTGAAGACAAGAGTATTTTTAAAATTTAAAAGTTGATAGAAAGTTGGTGTGGTTTTTGAATATTGGATTATACATATACACCACAGCGACGCAGAAAGGTTGCATGCATAATGTAAAGGAGGTAATGCAGGTATGAAAAAGATGGATTTTGAAATAGTTGTTTTAGGTGGAGGCCCGGCAGGGTATATGGCAGCAATAAGAGCTTCTCAGCTTGGTGCAACTGTTGCCTTGATTGAGGAGAGGGAAATCGGTGGTGTCTGCCTGAACAGAGGGTGCATACCTACAAAGTCACTTCTAAAAACAGGTGAAATAGCCAAGGTTATCAAAAGTTCAAAGGAATATGGTATTGAGAGCAGCATACAAAATATCAATTGGGAAGTTGCAGTAGAACGAAAAAACCGAGTTGTAAAAAACTTGAATAATGGGCTTGAGCAAATGCTTTTAACGAAAGGAATAACCATTTTAAAAGGTATGGGCATAGTGGAAAATAAGAACAGACTGATTGTTCGAAATGAAGACAAATCTATTGAAGTGAACTGCAATAAACTTATTCTGGCAACAGGTGCAAAACCTATGTTGCCGAATATCAAGGGCATTGATTTAGAAGGGGTAATCACAAGTAATGAAGCAATCAATCTTAAAAATTTACCAGCCAGCATGATGATTGTCGGTGGTGGTGTCATAGGTCTTGAATTCGCATCCATGTTGAATTCATTAGGGGTGAAGATTACTGTTGTTGAACTTTTGGATGGGATTCTTCCAAATGAGGATGATGAAATAGTGAAAGAACTTCAAAAAACACTTAAACGGCAAGGCATATCTTTTAAATTTTCAGCAAAAGTTAATAAAATAGAAAAAACGCATGCAGGTCTTGAAGTGACTTACACATCTGATGATAAAATAAATGTGCAAACATGTGATAAAGTTTTGATAGCAGTAGGCAGAAAACTGAACTCGGAACTATTCGAAAATTTATCTTTAGAAATCAAAAATGGTGCAATTGTCGTGAATGAAAGTATGGAAACAAATCAGAAAGGTGTCTATGCTGCAGGAGATCTCACAGGAGGTAGACTCGTTGCACACCTTGCTTTTGCCGAGGGTAAAACAGCAGCAGAAAATGCATTGGGTGTCAATTCAAAAGTGAATTATATGGCAGTTCCCACATGTATTTACACGAATCCAGAGGTTGCATCGGTGGGGTTCACAGAAAATTCAGCAAGACAGGCAGGAATAGATGTAAAAGTTGGCAGATTTAACTTCAGAAACAATGGCCGAGCATTAACGTTAGGGGAACGAGAAGGTTTTGTGAAGGTTATTGTCGATCAGGAAAATACTATAATCGGCGGTCAAATACTGGAAACCAATGCATCGGAATTGATTTCAGAGATTACTTTGGCAATAACATTGAAAGCAAAAGCCGACATACTAGCTAATATGATTCATCCGCACCCAGGGTTGAATGAAGCAATATGGGAAGCCTGTTCAGATGCAATTGGGTTTCCAATTCATAAATTATAATTATATTTAGTTCTTAAAATTGAATTAATGTATAAAAAAAGGAGTATTAATCATGGAAGAAAAAGAAAAATATGGGTTTATTATGTGTGTATGTACAGGGAAATGCCCGGGATTCCAGGCAATGGATATTTGGGATTTTATTAACCAGGTCAGAGTCGAATTGCCTGTTGAATATGGGTTTATCCACCCACAGCTATGTGAAGAAGATGGAGACAGATTTTTGGCTGATTACCTGAAAGCAAACAGAAAAGTCATTATAGGTGCGTGTGCTCCCAACATGCAAAAAAAAATGTTCAAGCAGGCTTTTAAAGATGCTGGATTAGATGTGGAAAAAGATGCTGTTATGCTCGATATTCGAGATATGACAAATGAAAAGGCATTTGATGTTATTAAAAATGCAGTAATTGAGCTGGGATTTGAGGAGGAAGAATAATGGATGACTCTAAATTAATGAATGATTCGACTTTTATGGGTGTTTCTAGAGAAAAAATCGATTGGAGCCCGCGAATTGATTATAATAAATGTAACTATTGTATGGAGTGCGTTGAATTTTGTCCACATAAAGTTTTTGAAGTACGAGAGAATGAAGAGCAAAAGCTTATTGTGAAAAATCCAAACAACTGTGTTGTCTTTTGTCGAGCATGCAGCAAGACGTGTGGATTAGACGCATTAGATTTCCCTGACAAAGGGAAAACCACGGCTCACATTAAATTAATTAGAAAGGAAACGGCTAAAAATGAATAAATCATATGCAGTTCTTCCTTGTAATGGACTCGATAAATGCTCCGGCAGTATCTCTAAAGAGGTTGCTGAAATGTTATCAGAAAATGGGGAGAGTGAAATAATCTGCCCTGTTTTCTATCGCATTGCAGAGACAAGATATAACAAACTGGCTACAGAAAAACCTTTACTGGTTATTGATGGTTGTGCTACTCGGTGTGCTAGCAAACTTGCTGTAGAAAAGAACCTGAAAATCAGCGAAAAGATAAACATTACCGATGAAGCTAAGCATAACAATATAATACTAGGTAAAAGTTTAAGGCTAAATGAAAATGAACTGAAATTAGCTAAAATCATTTTTGAAAAACTAACAACTGAAGAAAAATTAGACACAGCAGCAAAAGATATTTTTGATTTTCCGATGGATATAAACTATGAAGTTTATAAGAAGGATAAATTTGTTTTCAGGGTTCCAACGAATGAAGGGTTTTATTTCAATGAAAATGACGTCTGGGTTTATATAATAGGGAATAAGGCACGGATTGGCGTAACCGATTATGTCCAAAAAAGTCTTTCTGATATTATGTATTTTACCCCTGCCTCTATTGGAAATGAAGTTGAGCAATTTGAAGATGCCGGATCAATAGAGTCGGGCAAGGCAGTTTTTGAGATTATATCACCAGTGAGCGGAAGAATAACGGCAATTAATAATAAAATAATTGAATCCCCAGAATTAATCAATCAGAACCCTTATGAACAGGGATGGATCATGGAAATGGAACTGTCGGATTTTATCAATGATATGGAGCTTCTCCATGATTTTGAGAGTTATTTCCCTGTACTTAAACGAAAGGTGGATGAATTTCATGGCTAATATAAAAGTAATCCCTTGCAGTGGAATTGGAAAGGTGTTTGGTCTCATGGCGAGAGAAACCGTGTTACAGGTAACAAACAAGTTGTTGAAAGACACCACTGAAACAGTTTGTCTTGCTCATTTGGTAACCGGGGATTACGAAGCAAAAGAAAAGGTTGAGGGATTCACATGCATAACGGTGGATGGTTGTCCTGCACTTTGTTCTGCAAAAAGTGTTGAATTGGCTGGTGGAATTGTAAAGAAAAAGTATCGAGTGATTGATGAAATGCGTCAGCATAAGGGTATCAATGCTGGAACAGGAACGGAACTGACGGATGATGGCTGGCTGATAGTAGATGAATTTGCTATGAAAATATCCGAAAAAATTGTAGAAATTATAGAGGAGGAACAGAAAAATGTCTGACAAACAAGTTGGCGTGATTTCATGTAGTGGGGAGGAGTGCTTAGGAGGTACACTTTCAAGGCTTGCGACAAGAAAAGTTATGGAAAATCTCAGGTCCAAGGAAGTGGTTACGCTTTGTCTGCCACTTTATATTGCTGGCGGTGATGAGGAAAGAGAATTTGCTAGAGAATACCCAGTTATTTCCGTGGATGGCTGTGACAAATGTTGCGCAAAACGAGCTACAGTTAAATATAGCAATGAAGTGAAAGATTCCATTAATCTTTCGGAAATATTTAGTCAGGAAATGATGCTTGCCAATATAGTTTCCGGCAGAGATTTAAAGGAAGAACATTATGAAATGGCGGATCAGGTAGCGGATGAAATCTGTCGCAAAGTGGATCAAATATTGGCTGAATAGAATTGATTTTTTAAAAAATAAGCGTTTGCGTCGAGAAAGGTATAAATTTGATTAATATAATAAATAATTCAAAAGACTCCTATTTTAATCTGGCACTTGAAGAATATTTTCTTAAAATTAAAGATTTAAAAGAAGATTTGATCATTCTTTGGCAAAATGATCCGACAATAGTAATTGGAAAGAATCAAAACACTTATGAAGAGCTAAACATCGATTATGTTGAAAGGAATCATATAAATGTAGTCAGGCGGCTGTCGGGCGGAGGTGCTGTATACCACGATTCTGGGAATCTCAATTACACAATAATTAAAAATGACGGAAATTTATATAAAAATGATTTTCGTTTTTTCGCTTTGCCTGTCGTTTCATGTTTGAAAAAACTTAGGATAGAGGCAACCTTTAATGGAAGAAATGATATTTTAATAGAAGGAAAAAAGTTTTCTGGCAACGCACAATATTTTTACAATAATAAAGTGCTTCATCACGGGACACTATTGTTTTCATCTGATTTGTCAATCTTGGCAAAAGCACTTCATGTTAAAGAAGAAAAGCTGGAATCAAAGGGAATAAAATCTGTAAAAAGCAGAGTTACAAATATTGCAGATTATTTAAAGAAAGAGATTACTTTAAATAATTTCCAGGAAAGCTTAATCATTAGTATGTTTGAAGAAAATGAAGCAGCTATTAAAAATTATAACCTGACTGATGATGATATTTTATTAATAACGCAGCTTAGGGACAGCAAGTATAGCACATGGGAATGGAACTTTGGAGAGTCACCTAAAATGACTTATCAGAAGCAAATCAGAACTAATGCAGGCAGCCTGACTCTAACTATGGAAATCAAAAATGGCTATATTGAAAAAATTAGAATTCAAGGCGATTTTTTCGAGGTGAAGCCTGTTGAAGAATTAGAAAATATTTTTATGAATAAAAAATATGAAAATGCAGAAATTGAAACATTGTTATATCATATAAATGTATCAGACTATATTTATTTGCTAAGTAATGATGATTTTAAAATGCTGCTTTTTAATTAGGAAATGGATCAATGAACAAATGCATATCATATTATGTCAGTTTATAGGAGAAATAAGTGTAAAATCTCTTAAATTAAACTAACAATAGAATGTTTTTTGAAATATAGTATAATTATGATAAGTTGAGTATATGTGATAATGTTACAGTGCTAATTATGAATTTAATGTAATATAAAAATGTTGGTAAAATGAATTAATATAAATGGATTAATAGAATTCGAGATGAAGGGATTTAGTATATATGAATAGTATAGACAGCTTACACGAAAAAATTATATCACGGTATGAAAACGAAAGTTCACAGAATTGCTCTCTAAGTTGTGGCAGCACACTGGATGAACTGAATATAAAACAGGGAGAATACATTCTGGATCTTGGCTGTGGAAGGGGCACTGATACTATTCATGCAGCAAAATCCGCAGGAAAAGGCGGTGCTGCGGTTGGTCTCGACCTTACTGAAGCCATGATAGAAATAGCAAAGTCGAATGCAGCGAAAGAAAAAGTGAATAATGCAATATTTGTTAAGGGAGAAATTGAAAACCTGCCTTTTCCTGATGAATATTTTAATTGCGTAACAAGTAATTGCGTTATTAACCATGCAAAGGATAAGGTGAAGGTTTACCAGGAAATATTTCGAGTGTTAAAACCTGGCGGGAGATTTGTTGTGGCTGACGCCGTTTCAAAAGAGTCCCTCCCAACGGAGGTGAAAAATGATCCGGAAGCCTGGGCTCAATGCTTTGGAGGTGCTGTAACTGAAAAAGAATATTTCGACAGTATTATTCTGGCAGGCTTCCAGTATGTTGATATTCTGAATAGTAGAGAATATAAGAAAAATGGATATGATTTTACCAGCTTAACAATTAAAGCTGTAAAATAGAATAAATACTTTAGGAGGTAATTTTATGAAAAAAGTCACTACAAAGGCAGTCGTGAAAAATTGCTCATGTTTTACAACAGCTCAATGTTGTTCAAAAGCATCAAAAGTTGTCGCAGGTTGCCACAACTAATGACAAAGAGGCAACCTTCGGGTTGCCTCTTAATCTAATTGGAGGAAAAAATGATTATTTCGAAGAATAATATTATTGTAAAAATAGATAAACTGAATCCTGTCGAGTATGCAATACTAAATCCTATTTCAGGAAGTTTTGACATGATGAACGAATCAGAATATGATGTATATAAACATGCAGAATTGGGAGAAGTTATTGATAAAAAAATAGAAGATTATTTTCTTGAACGAGGATATTTCTATAGATCGAAAGAATCCTGGGAGAAGGCACAAAATATTGCTTATGAGGAATTTCAACAGGAAATAGCTAACACTCAAACACAGCTTATGCTTATCCCTACTTATTCCTGTAATTTGGATTGCACCTATTGCTACCAGCATGGAATCGATGGAAGGCCGAATTTGATTACAAAAGAGACTGTTGACGCATTTTTTGAATACGCTGAAAAGGAGTATATAAACGCTACGGTTAAGCCCTTCATAACCCTCTTTGGAGGTGAACCTCTTATGAACTCAAAGGGGCAAAGAGAAATAATTGAATACATTGTCAATAAAAGCATAGAGGAAGATTATGAACTTTCATTTGTAACTAACGGATATGATTTTGTTGAGTTTGCAGACATGCTTAAAAAAGCTAAGATTAAAGAAATTCAATTTACACTTGACGGCAGCAAAGAAATTCATGATGTGAGAAGAATGACAGGGAATAAAAACGGGACATTTGACCGTATTTTACTTGGTATGGAGAAGGCGGTAGAGTATAAATTCCCAATCAATCTACGTTCGGTAGTAGATAAAGAAAATGTGGAAAATCTTGTAGCTTTGGCAGAATATATGGATGGAAGAGGTTGGCTTGATCTTCCGCTTGAATTGTTCAAGACTGGAATAGGCAGAAATTATGAGCTATTTGAATGCTACGAAAAACCAGAACATCTTTTTTCACAGGTTGAACTTTGGAGTTATATTGCCAAACTTGCGGAAAAATATCCCGTTATGAAAAAGTACCATAGGCCGGATTTTATGGGCATACGCTATCTGGTTGAAACGGGCGATTTGTTTCTTGCCAGTTATGATACATGCCCAGCTGGGAAATCAGAGTTTGTTTTCGATTTGCACGGTGACATTTATGGTTGTACTGCAAGTTGTGGCAGGGAAGATTTCAAACTAGGAACTTATTGGCCAATAGTTGAAAAGAATAATACAGCGATAGAAAGCTGGAAGAACAGAAATGTTACAAATATAGAGAAATGTAGAAATTGTAAATATGATGTAATTTGTGGAGGTGGTTGTGGTGTAGTTGCTGCAAATAAAAATAATGGAGAAATTCTTTCTCCTGACTGTCGACCTATCCAGGAGCTTTATGACATTGGGTTGAATTTCTATATTGAAGATATCAAAAAACTCATTGAGCCAGGGGCTGAAGATGAAGAAAAAAAAAATATAATTAAAGATGAAAATCCCAATAAAGTACAAAACGGATGCCTGATTTGTGGAAGTTCACTTGTATACAATGATAAATCTGAGAAGGTTAAATGTGATATATGTGGGAAATTATTTTCATCTAATATTAAATGTGTCAAGGGGCATTTCATCTGTGATCATTGTCATAACGGTGATGTGCTGGAACATATGGAAGATTTACTGGTCGAATCAACGGAGCATAATCCAATTCGCCTGGCTGAGATGGTATTTAATATGCCTACGATGAAAATGCATGGCCCTGAACATCACAGTATGGTGCCGGCAGTTCTTGAAACAGCGCATCAAAATATACTGGGAATTAGAGACATTAAGAAAATTGAGGAAACTATCAACAGAGGGAAAGATATTAAAGGTGGAAGCTGTGGTTTTCATGGAAACTGTGGAGCCTGTGTAGGTACTGGCATTGCTGAATCAGTTTATCTTGATGCATCTCCCAATTCAAAAGAAGCTAGAGGCAGGGCAATGCTGGCCACAGGTACGGCGCTACTGGAAGTAAGTAAACTAGGTGGACCTTTGTGCTGCAAGCGTGACAGCATAACATCAATTGAAGCATATATGAATATGTCAGACAGATATAAAGATGTTAATGAATATAAATATATATGTTCACATTCTAAATACAACAAAGGTTGTCTTACACTGGACTGTCCATATTTCCCTGGATCAATAAACAATCTAGGATAATTTATTAATGAAACGCATATTATACGAGGAGTAATTAAAATGAGTGAAAAAATTAAATATTTAAATTCAGATCAATTTGAAAAACTTTTAAAAACTGGTGATAAACCAATTATTTTGGACTTTTTTTCTGATGATTGCCCGCCATGTGAAGTTCTTGCTCCCATTTTTGAAAAAATGGCTGATAAATATGAAGGTCAAATTGAGTTTGTCAAGATGATGCGTCAGGATAATAGAGAACTGGCACTTAAACTAGGTGTAACAGGAAGTCCAACTGTTCTGTTTTTTAATCATAGTGAAGAAATTGGAAACAGGATGAGCGGATTTATGACAAAACCGCAGGTGAGAATAGCAATCGAAGAAATACTTGGAGATGTACTCCCTCCAGCAAAAATGTCACGGGTTGATTGTGACCTTATTATTTTAGGAGGCGGGCCAGCAGGTCTTTCGGCTGGGATATATGCTGGAAGAGCAAAACTGAAGACAGTAATAGTTGAAGAAAGTATCTGTGGAGGACAAGCAGGATCAACCAGCCATATTGCAAACTACCCTGGTACAATGGGCCCGATAAATGGGAAAGACCTTGTAAATAATATGAAGGAGCAAGCTTTATCCTTTGGCGTTAGAATAGACGACTTAAAAGAAATTTTCGAAGTGAAACTTGATGGACCTGAAAAGTATGTGCGTACTGAAGATGTGGAATATTACTCGAAAGCCATTATTCTGGCAACTGGTTCAAGGCCAAGAGAAACAGATGCCATTGGTGGCAAAGAATTAAAAGGAAAGGGTGTTCATTACTGTGCAACCTGTGATGGTGCTATGTATGAAGGAGCAGATATACTTGTCATCGGAGGAGGAAGTTCAGCTATTGAGGAAGCTGTATTCCTGACAAGATTTGCTGAACATGTTATAATAGTTCATAGAAGAGATGAATTCAGAGCTGCACCAATCGAAATAGAAGAAGCTCGTGAAAACAAAAAGATAACCATTTTGACCAACAAGGTAGTCAAAGAGGTGAAGGGCGGGGATTATGTTTTAAAAGAAGCAATTCTGAAAGATGTGAAGACTGGTAAGGAAGAAGTACTTGCAGTTTCTGGTGCCTTTGTCTATGTTGGGAACGAGCCTCAGACAGATAGATTCAAAGGGCAGGTGAAGTTAGATGAAACGGGTTATATAAGTGCATTGGAAGATACAAAGACAAATCTAACAGGTGTTTTTGCAGCTGGAGATGTAAGGACAAAATCCATAAGACAAGTTGTAACTGCCACATCTGATGGTGCTGTAGCAGCTATCATGGCAGAAAAATTTATTACAGCCATTAAATAGTATGATATAATATTATACAGTTAAAAATTTAAACAGGAGGTAAAAATTATGTGTAAAGAACCTAAATTTTATGTTTGCAAACACTGCGGGAACATGGTGAATATGCTCCATGTATCAGGGGTACCAATGATTTGCTGTGGAGATGAGATGACCGAAATTGTTGCAAACACAACTGATGCTGCTAAAGAAAAGCATGTGCCTGTAATTACAGTTAAAGAAGATGAAGTCTTTGTTCAAGTAGGAAGTGTTCCACATCCAATGACAGAAGAACACAGAATTGTCTGGATATATCTGCAGACTGACAAGGGCGAACAGTTGAACTGCGTTGATACTCAAGATAAAGCGGAAACCTGCTTCAAACTTTGTAAAGATGACAAGATTATTGCTGCTTATGCATATTGCAATTTGCATGGGTTATGGAAAGTTGAAAGCAAATAGTGCTTTTAACATACCAAAAAAACACTATACATTAATTAATAATGTATAGTGTTTTTTTGGTATTTTGGAATTTACCACGAGGAAAATTTATGATGTAAAGATATATGGATATTATGGTATAATAATATAAGTTTAATTAAAAAATAAAGGAGACCAAATATGAATAAATCTACTGAATTTGACCCAAACTTCACGAGATTCCACGATTTAATGAAGTTTCGTGTAAGAGAAATATTATTGGTATCTACTGCATATGATTCTTTCGTTCTTGAGGAAGATGGCCATCTTTCAGAGAAAATTTTCAGCGAGTATCTGGATCTAAATCTTCAGTTTGTTCCGAGAATTACCCATGCAACGTCAGCAGAAGAAGCTTTTGCAATGCTTGAAAACCGAACTTATGATCTGGTTATTACAATGCCAAGAATACCTGGTATGAATCCCCTTGAATTTGGTCGAGTTGTTAAGGAAACCTATCCTGGGAAACCTGTTGTCATGCTAACCTATGAGGTTCTTGAAGCGGAATTTGTCAAGAAAATCAGAGAATCAAAAGCAATTGACAGGGTTTTTGTATGGTTTGGGAATAGTCAAATTCTGCTGGCCATCATTAAATATGTTGAGGATCTGGGAAATATTATTGAGGACTGCAGACAGGGAGTGCAGGTGATTTTAGTAATTGATGACTCCCCTAATTATTATTCGCAATTTCTACCACTAATTTATACTGAAATAATGAAACAAACACAATATCTCATATCACACGCTGTCAATGATATTCATAGGTTGCTTAGGATGCGTGCAAGACCAAAGATATTATTGGCAGAGACTTATGAGGAAGCCCTTGAAATCATAGAAGAATATAAGAATAATCTGCTTGGAATTATATCTGATATCGGGTTTATTAAAGATGGTAAGGCTAACAGTGAGGCTGGGTTATTGCTTGCTAAAAAAATTAGAACAGAAATACCAGATTTGCCTATTTTACTTCAGTCTGAAGAAACTGAGAATGCAAAAAAATCTAAAATATTGGATGTTGGTTTTATTGACAAAAACTCTCCAAATTTACTTAAAGAGCTACGAAAATACATTTTATACAATTACAGCTTTGGTGAATTTTTATTTAAAAACCCTAAAGGAGAATTTATTTCAAAAGCTTCTGACATCACTGCCTTTGAGCGGGAAATCAGGAAACTGCCTGATGAAAGTCTGTTATATCATGCCCAAAACCATCACTTTTCACGTTGGTTTAGAGCTAGAACTGAATTTGAGGTTGCTGATGAATTGAAAATGAAAGAAGGAGAAAACGCTGATAACCCTGGGGAACTGAGAGAACATATTATTGATACACTTGACAGATACTTCAGACGCTATCAAAATGGTGTCATTATTGATTTTGGACTTTTTAAAACGAATTTTGAAAACTCCTTTACCAGGATCGGGAAGGGTTCACTTGGAGGCAAGGCAAGGGGTGTTGCTTTTTTTAGAACACTTATTGGGAAATCTGGACTGCAAAAAAAATATCCTGATGTAGAATTAAAAATTCCATCTTCATTTGTTATTTGTAGTGAAGTGTTTGAGGAATTTATGACTCTTAATAACCTTCAAGAGGTAGCTTATAATTCGATAAATGAAGAAGAAATTGCAAGCAAATTTATGGAAGCAAAATTGCCGCCAATTATTCTTGATAACCTTAATGTGCTAATAAATGAAATAAATTACCCAATTGCTGTAAGATCTTCAAGCATACTTGAGGATTCCCAGGTTCTTCCTTTTGCAGGGATTTATAAAACATATATGTTGCCTAACAATAATGAGGATTCTGAAGTTCGTTTAAAACAGTTGAAGGATGCAGTAAAATTGGTTTATGCATCTGTATTCTTTCAGTCCCCTAAGACGTATGCACAAAATGCTGATATTAGAATCGAAGAGGGTACGATGTCAGTACTTATACAAGAATTGGTAGGCGAAAAACATGGAGATTTATTTTACCCCGCCATATCTGGAGTTGCACAGACTTATAATTATTATCCGTATTCATATATGGAGCCAGAACAAGGAATAGTCAGTCTAGCACTCGGTCTTGGAAAAGCAATCGTAGATGGCGAAAAGGTTTTCACTTTTTCACCTGCATATCCAAAAATGAATCCGCCTTTTGCATCACCAGCTGAATTTATGGAAAATACTCAATCCTCATTTTTCACATTAGATTTAAGCGGTTCTTCAAAACAACTTACAATAGATGATGAATGTACCTATCGGCGAATAGGATTTGAACGTGCAGAAAAGGATAAAACTCTTCAGTTAGTTGCCAGTACTTACTCGGCAGCGGATAGTCTGATCATTGAATCTTTTTCAGCGAAAGGGCCTAAATTAGTAAACTTCGCTGGAATACTTAAACATAATTCATTTCCTTTTGTGGATATTATTAATGATTTGTTTGAAATAAGTAAAAACGCATTTGGTACTGATGTTGAGATAGAACTTGCTGTTAATATACCGGTAGACGGGAAAAGCAAACCGGAATTTTATTTCCTCCAGATACGCCCAATGGTGGTTGGAAGAGAATCAAATGAAGTTAAGATTGGAAATTATAATTCTGAAGATCTCATCTGTTCAAGTATCAAGACGATGGGAAATGGATCTTATAAAGATATTTATGATATTATATATATTGATCCTGACAACTTTGATATTAGTAAATCTAATACAATAGCATCTGAAATTGGTGAACTGAATAAATTCCTTAAAGAAGAAGGACGAAACTGTATATTAATGGGATTTGGAAGGATTGGCACCTCTGATTCATGGCTTGGAATACCTCTTGCATGGTGGCAGATGTCACAGGCTAAAATAGTAGTTGAGGCAGACTTTGGTGATCCCATCGTTGAGCCTTCACTTGGAAGCCATTTTTATCATAATCTTACCTCATTAAAAATGGGGTACTTCCATATAGGGGGAAAAAAGCCTGAAGAAGAATACATTAACTGGAGCAATCTTCAATCAGCTCAATTGGTCAAAGAAACTGAATATGTTAAACTTGTTCGATATAAAAATCCTCTTGTCATAAAAATTGAAGGACAAAGCAGCAAAGGGGTAATACTTACTCAGGATAATAAAAATAATGCACTAGGAATGTTGAAAACAGTGGAGGAATAGGTCAATAATGTTCAATAAAATCAATGCACTATATTTTAGTGGAACGGGAACTACAAGAAAAGTAGTTTTATACTTGGTGGAAAGCCTGACTGCAAAAATCGAAGAACCAGTCGAACGTATCAATATCGACTTTTCTTTGCCTGAGGCCAGGATACAATCCCCATGCTTCACCGAAAAAGATTTAGTAATTGTAGGTATTCCTGTTTATGCCGGCAGAGTACCAAATATACTTTTAAAGTACCTGAATTCTGTAAAGGGAAATGGAGCGCAGGCGGTTGCAGTGGTTCTATATGGCAATCGTAATTTTGACGATTCTTTGATTGAGTTAACGGACATTCTTTCAAATAATAGTTTTAAAGTTGTGGCCGCAGGAGCCTTTATAGGGGAACATTCTTTTTCCAAAATTTTGGCACAAGGTCGACCTGATAAAGATGATATGAAAGAAGTAGAGAATTTCGCAAGGGATATTTATGGCAAAATTAACAGAAGCACCTATTTTCATGAGCTATTGGTAAGCGGTCAAAAGCCTTATCGAAATTATTACCAGCCTAAAGACAGATTAGATAATTCTTTTGATTTCCGGGTAATATCTCCGCACACAAAAAAAGATGTTTGCATAGACTGCAAAAATTGCGCTGAAATTTGTCCTGTAGGTTCAATTTCATATGATGACACTTCGGTGATGAATGGAATATGTATTAAATGCTGTGCTTGTATAAAGGGTTGCCCTGTGGAGGCAAAGTATTTTGATAATGAAAATTACAAAAAGCATCAGCATGATCTGGAAAAAATTTATACAGAACGACTGGAACCGGAAACTTTTATATAACCTAAGTTAAGGTGGGAGCATATACAATTCAAAAACAAATATTTCAGGTATCATACCAT
>JAENWI010000464.1 GCA_016650115.1 Peptostreptococcaceae bacterium
CTTTAACTCTTCAATATATGCCGACTTATCTCCCGGTAACATATGCCCGTGTGCTTCCGTCAGACCCAATTCACGCGCAACTAAATCAACTGTGCCCTGGTTGTCTCCCGAAAGAACGACTAGATTTTTAACGCCTAATTTCTTTAATTTTTGCAGATCCTCTTTTACACCCGGACGAATCTGGTCGCGTATGCCCATCAGTGCCTTTAATTTACTGTCGACTGATACTAAAACAAGTGAGTTTCCATTCTTTCCAAATCGGGCAATATCTGCACGAGCCTTTTCTGATAAATGAACATTCTCCCGCTCCATGAGCGCAACATTGCCTACCGCAACACTATGTCCATCCACTTGAGCGACAATTCCGCCTCCCTTTACAACATCTGTTTTTTCAACTGGGTATAATTTTGTAACTCCGATGTGTTCTACAACAGCCTTGGCTAAGGGATGGTCTGATTCATTCTCAACGCTTGCAAGGTAAATTAATACCTCATCAACGTTGTCTGTGTAGAGTTCTTTGTCTGCTACTTTAGGATTGCCTATTGTCAATGTCCCTGTTTTGTCAAAAACGAATGTATCAACATTGCTAAAATCGCCAATAACTTCACTGCCTTTTAAAAGAATACCGTGCCGCGCTCCGTTGCCAATGCCTGCTACGTTTGAAACAGGTACGCCTATAACCAGTGCACCGGGGCATCCCAAAACTAATATTGTAATTGCCAGTTCAATGTCTCGTGAAAATAACCATACAACAATGGCGAGCACTAATACTGCCGGGGTGTAGTATTTAGAAAACCTGTCAATGAAACGTTCTGCTTCAGATTTTGAATCCTGCGCTTCTTCAACTAACTCAATTATTCTACCAAAAGTGGTATCTTCACCTACGCGATCGGCAATAATTTGAAGCGTTCCATTTTCCAAAATCGTTCCGGCATATACGCCTGAATCTTTCCTTTTACCTACCGGAACAGATTCACCGGTAATACTTGCCTCATTAATGTGACCTTCTCCTGACAAAACGATTCCATCAACAGGAACTTTTGCGCCCGTTTTTACCAGTAAAATATCGCCTACATCAACTTCATCTACTTCTACTTCCTCAAATTCACCATTTTCCATTTGTTTTAAAGCACTTTCCGGTGCTATTTCCGTTAACTCTTTAATGGCCGAACGCGTCTTGTTCAATGTCCGTTGTTCCAGAAAAGCGCCAAACAAGAACAAGAAGGTGACAATAGCGGATTC
>JAENWI010000182.1 GCA_016650115.1 Peptostreptococcaceae bacterium
CCACAGGGTTCAATTTCACAGGTTTCACTTTCACGATTTTCGATTCCACAGGTTTCGATTACACAGGTTTCAATTTCACAGTTTTAAATATTAATTCATATCGTTGTGATATAATAATTGTATAATTCGAAAATTATCTAACAAATAACTTTATACTAAAGGAGATTTAATTTGGAAAAAAGACTATCTAAGCATCCATACTTTATGTTTGCCTATATTTTCATACTCAATATTATAATATTAGCAATGTCAATCATCATCTATTTGTGTATGAGAATAAGTGCAGCAAATTATGTAACGAGCACCTTTATGTTGTTCATTCCAATTGTTGCTGCTGTTTTTGTTTTGTATAACATAACTGCACACTTTCTGGAACTCATGGATTTAAGCAAATCAGAAGATTTATAGGTTTTTCTCAATCTTTTTTATTACCTTAATTTTCTATATTATACGTGTTTAAATCAGTGCATTCAGCTGATCTTTCACCTGCGTGAAAGATAATCCCTCTTCATTACAGTAATCTTTCAGACTTTTATTTGATAGAGGCATGGGTGCTCCAATAATTTTTTTGATTTCTTCCTTTGTAATCCCAGCATCAAGCAATACCTGGAAAGTTGCCGCACCATTTATGATTGGTTCCGAATCTGATGTTACTGCTGGATCAGTTCCTTCTGGTATTATATTGTCAGTATTAATAGCTTCTGTTCCGACATAAGTATGAGTCGTCAAATAGGTTCTCTCTTCTTCAGTCAAGTTCTCATTTTCAGCGATGATGATATCTACTGCAGGCTCCGGAAGGAAGCTCCCATCCAGCTCAATAGGAAGTCCTTTATATAGGGCTACGAAAATCTGAACAGATTTATTCCCTATTTCCACTCCAGCATTTTCATAAATGCTTTCTAAATCTTTTGACTGCAAATTATCCTTCATTGCCTCTGGCGGAAGTCCAAAGGCTTCAAAAAGAGTTGCCATATCTATTTCAAACAGCTTTGCCACTTCAGAAAATTCGTAAGATCCTCGAATGTCTGCTGGATTGTAAGTATCCTGGAGATTAGTTTCCTCATACTTCGAAGGGATTTTTTTCGATTCGGTGGCCCAAAGCCCAGTTGCCATCGCTGAACCAGTTCCAATAACAAAGATGGCCAGAATCAGAATTCCCATTGTCTTTGCTTTAATTTTCATTTTTCTTCCTCCCTACTTCTAGGTTTACAGTGTCAGCCACTGGGCAGCTTGCCTCTGATGTACATTCGTAACATCTGATACATTGATTATCTTTGATCACTTCCTGATTGGAAACATCTATATTCATTGGACACGTCTGGTCACATTTATTACAGCTGATACAGGTGGTTTTTAATCTTTTGATCTTAAATATGCTTATTTTATTGGTCAGCCCAAGCAATGCCCCATAAGGACAGGCGTATTTGCACCACGGACGTTCCACAAAAAGTGAAAACAATATGGTTAGTCCCAAAATCACTAAAGCAGGTGTGGCAACTTCTTCCGCCCAAAATTTGAATAAAGCGTTATATGGGTCGATGTTTTCAAACAGTAGTTGTCCTGATCTAGCTATTACGAATACCGTCATCCCCAGAACAAAATACCTAAAATATCGTAATACCTTATCAATTTTCACTGGCACAAAATGATTGTACTTCCTTTTGAAAATTTTATGTCCAATTTTTCCAATCCACTCTTGGAAAGATCCCAATGGGCAAATCCAGCCGCAAAATACCGTCCCAAATAAAATGGCCAGAAAGAAAACAACACCCATCAATACCACAGCAGCACTGTGAATCTTTTGGACAAAAGTTCCTACTGTAAACAAATTATACAATGTTACAACCCCTCCAAATGGACAGATAGCATGAATTGAGGCCGTTGATAAAAAGGAGATTCCCCCACCGGTTTCAGCAAGCGTCTTGTTAACCGCAATGAGTGCAATGAGCAAAAAAAAGAATATTTGCACATACACTCGAATTTTTTTCTTTCTACTTTTTTCCATTTTTTCTCCTTGAATTTTAATTATTTGGCAACTTCATTGTTGCTATGTGTATAGAATAATAAAAAAATATGGCAAAAGTGTGTTTTAAATGAATATAATTTATGGCATTTTTCAAGGTATATTACGATTTGGTTTTTTTATGTAATATGTTATAATGTCATCAATGAAAGCACGAGGTGACTGATGCAAACGATTTTAATAGCAGATGATAATAAACAAATATCTTCTATTCTAGAGGAATATGCAAAAAAAGAAGGTTTCCTTACGAAGGTAGCCTACGATGGGCAAGAAGCAATAAATATGTTTAAAATTGTCCAACCTGACATTGTGCTTCTTGATGTTATGATGCCAAAAATGGATGGATTTGAGGTCTGTCGTGAAATCCGTAAAACGTCAAATACCCCAGTGATTATGATTACTGCTAGAGGTGAGGATTTCGAAAAAATAATGGGTCTTGATATTGGTGCAGACGATTATATAGTGAAACCTTTTTCCCCTGGCGAGGTGATGGCTAGAGTTCGGGCAATTCTAAGAAGACTGTCCCTTGCTGAAGATCAAACCCAGAACTTCCTTGCTTTTGATAATCTAAACGTCAATTTAGCCGATTATATTGTGACGATAGATGACCAACCCGTCTCTCTTACAAAAAAAGAAATAGAACTTTTATGGACCTTAACTTCCAACAAAAGCAAGGTTTTTTCCCGAGAAAATTTACTGAACAGCCTCTGGGGTTATGACTATTACGGTGACAGCAGGACGGTTGATTCTCACATTAAACGTCTGCGTTCTAAACTAGATAAGTTTAAACATGATAATTGGGAGATTAAAACCATCTGGGGTGTTGGATATAAATTGGAGAGAAAAGCAAATGAAGAATAAAATTGCAATCAGACTCACATTGTACTTTTCAATAGCCTTACTCCTGTTTTCCATTATCATAGGTGGTTTATTTATGATGCTTTTTAAGGCCAATACCATTGAAATGTACAAGATGGATCTGGAAAAACGCGCAACAGTTATTACGTCCACTCTATCGGAATTCATGAGCAGTAATGCTTCTATCCCATCTGGGGTTCCTGGGAGTAAAGGAGGTTCTGGTGGTTATGGAGGGGCTAGAGCGTCTGGAGGGGCTGTGATATCTGGAGGGGCTGGAGGTTATGGTGCTTATTTGAAATTTTTAGATGAAATCGCTATGGCAGACGTCTGGATTGTTGATGAAAATCTCAATCTGATTACAAGTAGTCAAAATGGAAATCAGCAATACAATTATGCAGAACTTCCCGAAAACGCAGATGCC
>JAENWI010000513.1 GCA_016650115.1 Peptostreptococcaceae bacterium
GTGTTTTCCTGTTACCTTGTAATATTTTTTGTGTAGCGCAATACAATGGTTCCAGATTTCGGCAGATACAAAAAGCGCATCATTTAGATGCTTGTTTTTCTTACTTTTATACAATTTGTAAACGTAGGTTTTCATTGCGTTGCCCGCCTTCCTAAAACCTTTTGATACTATTATTATACCACAAGAACATACGTTTGTTCAAGTAATTTGAAAATCTTTTTAGGTCTTATATCCCCATGGCTGAAGCAGCAGATACCTTCACACGTAGTGCAATTCTCGGCTGGATGTGGCAGTCCATACTGATTATTTTAGTAATATATGCCATCTCCGTATTTGCCGGTTTAGTAACAGCAAATTCAATTATACATTTTGCAACGGCCTTAGGTTTCAACTTTTTAGTACCGGCTCTTTATGCAGTATTTGTATTTTATTTCGGTTCTTACCTCTATGGTTTCAATATTTCCGGAGACTGGCGCGCAACCTGCTTAAGTATCTCTCCTTTTCTTGAAACCTTTAATGTGAATAATGATGGGGGTACCTTCTCACCATTACATCAGCTATATTATGTAATGAATGCACTGATACTATTTGTACTTTCATCATTTTTATACACCAAACGAAAACTTGAAAAGGCCTCACTGCCCTTCATGAATTGATTCTAGAAAAAAGAACTGATTTTGAAAATAATAAAGATAAACCGATTCAGTATAACATTGGTTTTGATTATTCCATTGGAACCCTTTATGGACTTGAGCGCATTTATGCAGTGGATTACTATTTCTTAAGGGACAGCAAAGAACTAAAGACCATATACGAATCAGAAGAGTTTAAAAACATGCACTCCCTGCAGAATCTAAATTATAATAAGATTACATCCATAACATTTTACAATCCGGCAAACTATGAGACCCCTGTCACAGTAAGAAATCCCAATGACATGGAAATGCTTTTAAAACTGATGGATGAAGATTACGCAGCAGAAACTTATTCGGAAGCCATGAACCTTGACTGGCCTTATGCAGTTGCTTCCATAAGTTTTAAAATGGAGGACAAGACTTCCAAAAAAATAGTTAACAGTGCAAC
>JAENWI010000035.1 GCA_016650115.1 Peptostreptococcaceae bacterium
ACCTCAAAATACAGGTTTTCCCGGTTAAACCCAGTTGCCATAATAAACGGATTGTTCAATTTTAAAATTTTTATAATATCTTCCCGGACTTCCCTTGTTGCCGTTGCCGTAAAAGAGGACAAAACCGGTCTTACAGGCAGCTTGTCTATAAATACTGTTTTAGTAGTTGTTCCTTCTGCATGTTTTGTAACTCCAGTCAGTCATTTATGAAATCCGTTATTTATTTTTTGCTCCAATTTCAAAGCAGGAAACAATATCAAACATTTCTTCATCAATTGTGCTTTGACGCAGCTCCTGATATCTTCTTTCAAGGGTTTCCAATATTTCACCAATATTTTTGTCCGCTCGCTGTGCCGTCGCCAGACGGCTGGCATTTTCTGCTTCAAGAGATTCCGCACAGGCTCTAAAAACACCAGCGAAGATATATTCATGAATTAATGAATATAATGTTTTTTTTGGATCCCCAATAACTTCTGGAATACATGCTGTAGGCCATGGTAAATCAATAAATTCCCTCATCCATATTTCATCCAGAGGAAGCAATCGCTTATGTACTGGTTCATAAATCATTTGCTCAGAATTATGATTATAAAAAATATGGAATTCAGTGATTTCATTACTATTAATGCGCATTTCACTTTCCATGAGAATATCTCCTACAAGAGGTGCAATCGCCTTCACAGAGTTGGGAACTTTAAAACTTCCTTCAATAGGAATTCCTGCTTCCGTTAAACTCCCGCGAACACCCTCTCCTACAGCCCATATGACAATCTTGCTATCGAATGAAGATAGTTCTTTCATCGCATATTCTGCTATTATATCATTAAACTGTCCTACCAATCCCTGATCTGCTCCAAAAACAATGGCGCCAATTGTTCCTTTATCTTTTTGCAGTTTATCGGGCTGCATATGATGAATATCCGGTTTATTTGCTCTAAAATATGCAACAAGACTCATCTTTGTCGCATAATAATATTCATCTAAAGCATTTACAGCTTTTTCGTATTCATATATATTGGAACCTGCAATTGCCTTCATTGTTCTCACAACAGATTTTATGCTTTTAGCTCCGCTTATTTTTCGGCGCATAGATTCATTAGAATCACTCATATAAGAAACCTCTCACTTTAAGTTTTTGAATAATCAGCAGGATTATTTCACTTCCGTTTTAAAAATGGCGAGTGCTTCACGTATAATGGACACGATAGATTCTCTTTCTTCTGCCGTAAAAATGGTTTTTGAATTCAAGATAGCCATGATCTCCCGGGACAAGCCCTTCGCTGCGTCTTTAACTGCCAGTTCAGCCTCAGGCATCTTCTCAAGAGGCACCTGATCAAATAAACCGGAAACCAATGCCAGCAAAATCATGATCTGCTCCGACACGGATACTGTTCCGAATTCAGATTGTTTCAAACAGATTCGAATTCGTTTTCCGTGCTCTATAATTTTTCGGGTATTTTCATCCATTCTTGTCCCAAATCGAAGAAATGTTTCCAGCTCTTCAAACTGAGCATAAGAAAGTTTCAGATCGCCTGCAATCGCCTGATAGTTTGGTAACTGGACCTTGCCACCAACACGAGAAACTGAATTCCCAACATCCACTGCCGGAAGTATCCCCAACTCAAAAAGTGACGGTGACAAATATATTTGTCCATCCGTTATAGAAATCAAATTTGTTGGAATGTAAGCCGATATATTTTGGGCTTCCGTTTCAATAATTGGCAATGCGGTCAGTGAACCCCCACCCAATTCCGAACGTAGATGAGTAGCCCTCTCCAATAGCCTGGAATGGATATAAAAAATATCTCCCGGAAACGCCTCCCTGCCTGGTGGGCGTCTAAGCAAGAGTGATAGTTCCCTGTACGAACGAGCATGGTGAGTGAGATCATCATAAACAATCATCACATCATGGCCATTATGCATAAAATATTCCGCGATACTCGTCGCAGCGTAAGGTGCTATATAAGCCAATCCCGGCGGATCATTTCCTTCTGCCACAACAACAACCGTATAGCTCAGGGCATCATTTTCCTTCAAAATCGCAACGGTTTTGGCAATGGATGACGCACGTTGTCCAATCGCACAATATATGCATAAAACACCCGTATCATGCTGGTTCAAAATTGTACCTACAGCTATAGCTGTTTTCCCTGTCTGCCGATCACCGATAATCAGTTCTCGCTGCCCTCGACCAATAGGAATGAGGGCGTCAATGACTTTTATCCCTGTCTGGAGAGGAACCGTAACCGGGTCTCTGTCCATAATGTGGGGTGCCGGACGCTCGATGGGCCAGCGTTCTTTGTCATATATAGGTGCATTACCATCCAGCGGCCGTCCGAGAGGGTCAATGACACGCCCCAGCAACTCTTCACTGACAGCAATATCTAAAACTCTGCCGCTCCGCTCCACCTTGTCTCCTACATGCAGATTTTCGAATTCTCCCAGGAGAACCACACCGACTTCAGTTTCATCAAGGTAAAATACAATACCATAAATCCCTTCCGGAAAAATAATAAGTTCTTCGAGGCCAGCACCAGTGAGGCCGGACACAATAGCTATTCCCATAGAAACAGATGTGATGGTTCCTATTTCACGTGATTTCATTTGCAGAGAAAAAGCTTCACGTGCCACCTTCATTTCAGATATGGTACTGTCAAAAATGTCCGCAGGATTATTAGATATCATAGGTAAATCTCCTTTTGTCATATTTCACTCACTAGTCTTTTCATCTTTTAGAGGGATTCTATTTTGTTTATTTAGAAACTCTTTCATGTTTTCCTCAAGCGATGCCAGATAATCAGAAATATTCCAGCTTATTTTCTGATCATTGATGATAAGTTCAATCCCGCTGATCAGTTCTGAGGCAGTTTCAAATTGAACCTCTGCATTTACAGCAAGTTTTTCTTTGATATTCTTTTCAAGCATTGATTTTTGCTTAGGCGAAACTTCAAACATAGAGCGAACAACGATTGATTCAGGATTTGTTTCAGCTGCTGCTATTAATTGTGCTTTATCAACCTGGCTAAAATCGTCAAGTTTATGCATAAATACATCAATAATATTTTCTTCAAGGCTTGTGTCTGAAAGTTCTGTCAGCATTTTTCGGACGATCGCGAATATCTCCTGCTCCGTTCTGAGCCTGACGGCCTGGTTTAGAATTTGTTCATTATTAATTCTTGCTTTATTCCATCTTGTCTGCAAATCCTCGGCATCTTTTCTGGCAGCGTCAAGCAGCCCCACTCGAAGTTCATTTGCTTCTTCCTCCGCTTTTTTAAAAAGCTCAGCTCGCTGCAATTCAAATTCCTGGTTTTTTTCTTTAAATTCCACCTGCTCCTTATGGGCAGTATTCATGTCGGTTTCTGCGGCAGCCAGCTTATCTGCAATAATCTTTTCTCTGGCATCAATTGCATTTAAAATAGGTTTGTATAGAAAACGCTTCAATAAAAATACCAGAAGTAAAAAGTTAAATATCTGTGCTATGACGGTAAACCAATTAATCAGCATCATTTACCCCCTATTTCAACGTGATGATATAAGACCAAAATGGGTTCGCAAATATCAGGATTATAGCAATAACAAAACTGTAAATGGCTGTTGATTCAACCATCGCTAACCCAATATAAAGGGTTCTTGTTATTGTAGGTGCAGCATCAGGTTGTTGTGCAAGGGAATTTAGTGCCGACGAAACCGCTTTCCCCTCACTGAATGCCGGTCCAATACAACCTATGGCGATGGTTATTCCTGCAGTGACAATGGATGCCATCGCTACAAAAGCTGTTAATGTTATCGTGTCCATAGTGCCTCCTTTTTCATATGTTTTAAAATTGATTGATATTTTTATTCATGAACCTGGCTTCGAACGGCGGCTGCAATATAAACAGCAGCAAGAATACTGAAAATGTATGCTTGTACCATTCCAGTCAGCAGTCCTAAAACAATCATGAAGATTGGAAAGATTAAGGGTGCGACGGTCAGTAAAATGCCGACGATCATTGTCCCGCTCATCATATTGCCAAACAAACGAACGGCCAAAGCCAATGTCCTTGAAAATTCACCTATTATGTTAAACGGCAGCATGATTATTGTTGGCTCAGTATAAGATTTAAGATATCCAGCAAATCCTTTTGCCCCGATTCCATAAAGAGGCACTGCTACAAATACGCAGAGAGCCAACGCAGCGGTTGTTGACAGCGAGGCTGTCGGCGACTCATAACCCGGGATCATGGTGCAAATACTTGCAGTAGCAACAAAAATGAACAATGTGCCAAGAAATCCAATATATTTACGTGGCTCATCAATCCCCGCATCCTTGAGTTGCTTAATAATTGTCGTTACGATTATTTCAAGCATATTTTGCCATCGGGTACGTTCCAATCCCGATGCCAGTTTACGGGTTATAAGGATTGAGGCTATAGCCAGAACCAGCATTAAACCCCAGGTTGTAAGAATTGTTGAGTTAATTTCAACAAATCCATATTTCCAGTAAACAGTTTGATCAGGCGATATGTTCATGAACTTCCTGCCCCCCTTCTTCTATGATTGGAATAGCTGTTTTTTTGCGAACAATTGTGTTCATTATCATTCTGGCAATCACAAATCCAGCTAAGCATGAAAGGATTCGGGTTATTTGGCCATCCATGGTAAAATAAAATCCGGCTAAAACGAATCCAGTACGTAGCACAAAGCTGCCTATAAAAAGAAGTGCAGGCCTTTTTGAGGTAAGGGTTTTTTCTACTGTCCAATATAATCCGCCAAAAAAACCAGCTCCAGTCAATAATCCAACGCCCCCTGCCAGGAGTATATATAATAGATTAGTCATCTGTATTTTCCTCCTGATCCTTCATAGGAACTTCTTCCGTGTCTGTAGTTTCATTTATTGCTTTTTCTTCTTTTTTTATCCAATGCCAGGCATTTAAGCAACCTAGAGCCAAGCCCGCGGCAAGTAGCATTAACGTCCAGGAATAACTTCCCGAATGATTTACATCCAGCCATCGACCAAGGGCAATCCCCAGCAAAGTTGGTAGAACAATAGACCACCCAATCATCCCCATCATCCCTAACCCAAACCAAACTGGTGCCTTATTTTCTCTTCTTGCTTTCAGCTTAAGGGATGTTTTCCTTTCAATATGCCGGCTGTACTCCTTTTGTGCCTTTGACCTTATTTCATCTTGTTTATTTTCCATGATAATACCTCATCAGCTGATTGATAAAGCTACCTTCCATCTCTCTCAAAACCGACCTGTTTTTTTCCTCTTCTTCATCATGCTCTCCAAATTCACGTTCAACAGCATCATGAAGCAATTCAAGAGATACACCCCCACTGGCATTACGCACAGAAACCATAACATTTTCACCTGTTTTTACAAGAACACCTGTGTCCACTGCAATAAATGCTTCCCCATCCGCATCACTTTCGTACGTAAGAATACCTGGTTCAAGCGCAGCCACGCAATCTAAACGTTGTGGTAAAACACCAAAAGATCCACTGCTGGTTTCTGCAACAATTCGAGTTACCCCAGTTTTTACAGCAAATATCTTATATGGCAGCAGTATTTTAAGTGTCATATTCGTTGCTTCCATTATTTGACTCCTGTTTTTGCTTCATCAATTTTGCCAATCATATACAGCGCATTTTCCGGATAATCCTTGAATTCATCATTTAAAATTCTTTCACAACCATTAAGCCCATCTTCCAGGCTTACAAATTTTCCTTTTATCCCACTGAATTGTTCGGTTACCGAAAAAGGTTGTGTGAGAAATCGCTCCAGGCGACGTGCACGGGCAACCACATTGCGATCCTCCTGGGATAATTGTTCCAACCCGAGCATAGCAATAATATCCTTCAGTTCCGAGTATTGAGCTAAAGTCCGGCGAATTTCCTGCGCCAGAGAATAATGACGATCACTGATTTTTCCAGGCGTAGCCATTTTTGAATTGGAAAGAAGGGGATCAATCGCAGGATATAACCCTTCCCCTGCCCGTTTTCGAGAAAGAACTATTGATGCGGAAAGATGTGAAAATGTATGAACCGCTGCAGGATCCGTAAAATCATCTGCCGGAACATATACTGCCTGAATAGAAGTAATAGCAGCTGTATCGGTATTCGCAATACGTTCTTCAAGTTGCGACAATTCAGTACCTAGTGTTGATTGATACCCCAGGCGCGATGGCATTTGTCCCATCGTACCGGCAACCTCAGCTCCAGCCTGAATAAAGCGGAAAATATTATCAATAAGCAGCAATACGTCGCTGCCCTCATCATCTCTAAAATACTCCGCCATCGTCAATGCGGCATGGCCGACACGAAAACGACTGCCAGGTGGTTCATTCATCTGACCAAAAACCATCGTCATTTTGTCCAGCACGCCAGCTTCCTTCATCTCCCGGTATAATTCCTCGGCTTCCCGACATCTTTCACCGATACCGCAAAATATACTGACTCCTTGCTGATGTCCTATCATATTATGGATCATCTCAGTCAGCAATACAGTTTTACCCACGCCGGCACCGCCAAAAAGTCCAGCTTTGCCTCCTCGTTCCAGTGGAAGCAGAATATCTATTACTTTAATTCCTGTCTCAAAGACTTCTGAATGAGTGGAATGTCTCTCTAAAGATGGTGGATCCTGATGGATTGAACGCCACTGGACATTTTCCGGATTTGGCTGACGATCGATCGCATTACCAGAAACATCAAACATACGTGAAAGGATTTCCCTTCCCACAGGTGCTTTCAACGGACTTCCTGTGTCTTCCACACGCTGACCCCTGAACAAGCCTTGCGTTGGCGTCAAAGCGATGCCGCGAATACTGTTTTTATCTATTTGAACAAGAACTTCAATTAATATTTCGTTATTTTCCCCTGTCTTCAGCAATGAATATATAGAAGGCAAATGATTTTCAAACCGAACCTCTACAACACTTCCCCAGGCTGATACAATTTTTCCAAATTCATTCATTTAGTGTTGCTCCTTCCCTCAATTCCAAAATCCCAAGTTTCCAGAATTCTCTGGATGCTGGTAATCTTCACTATTTTCTTCAGTTTATCACCTTACTCGTAGAATTACAATGGGGCGCTCCGGCCTTAGCTTAGATGCATCCTTAACTTTTTCAAGCTTTATCAAAAGGCGTGCAAATATACCAGGCTCCCCGAACTCCAGCATTTATTACATGAACATCCCGAAAAGACTTTTTCATTTCGGTCTTGGTTTTCTTTATAAAATTGAAGTAGTCTCCACCCTCAGTCCACTCCACTATACTTGTAAGGACTGACCGTTTCTCGGTGTAATCATAGATTATGACTACGTGCTTTGTAATACGGCTCATCTCTGCGTACATCATTTTTCTTTCATTTCGCTTCAATCCGTGGGCCACAAATGACGCTACAGAAAGATCAAAACTTTTTCCTTCAAATGGTAACCTGTCGAGAACATTTCCCTTAAAAAATTTAACTTCCGTATTTTCCGGTTTCTTTGCCCCGATTTTCAGCATTCTTTGAGACAAATCAACACCCGTAACCAAAAGCCCCTTCTGCTTCAGAACAGAGCAAAGTGCCCCGGTGCCGCAACCCACATCAATGATATTTTTATATTTGGATAAATCTATTCCCTCCTGCAGAATGTCTATGTTTGCCATATAATGTTTTTTCTGATAATCGTAAAACAGACCATAAGCAGGGGCAATTAAATTAAAAATATTCATTTTTCTTTTCATGTAATTCTCTCCCTTTTTCTCCTTTTAAACAAAAAAACCGACCTGATTCGGTCGGTTGCATGCGCTTATCTCTTTTTCAGGAAATGGTTCAATTGCAAACTCGCATTTACCGATTCCAACATAGTTTTATAGTCATGAATATTATAGCATGTATTAATTTTACATTCCATTAATATCTTTTGCCTAAATTTTATACTCCAGGCTATTCGTCGGACAAACGTCCACACATTTCATGCATTTTGAGCAACTGTACTGCACAGCTGAATTTTTCTTACTGTCTTTATATAAACTGCATTCATTATTCAAAGTGGATATGTAACACTCTTTATCACATTTTCCGCAATCAATACATTTTGAATCATCTCGTTTAATTTTAAACAAACTGATTCTGTTGGTCATGCCGCTGATCCAGGCAATCGGGCAGCCAATTTTGTGATAATTGTACATTTGCTGCTGTTTTGCATCAGGGTTACTTCCCATGACAAGTTCCATGATAAAGCCAAGAGGACACATCCACCGGCAGAATACTTTCCCAAAGAGTATCCCGGTTATTGCTCCAGCACCCACCAGGTACAGAAGATTTATATTAAAGTAATACGTCCCAGCTATAACAATGGCACCAATAATTGCCTGAATAATTCTTCTGTTTGAAATGATACTTTTTCTCACTTTCCCTATCCTCCTACATCAACCATCCGCCATGGTCCAGGCGTTTTTTCGTATCAATCAAATATATAGACTATTAGGCTTTTGCACTGTAACTTTGTCACCAACCAGCACAGGGCGGCACAATAAATGCAATCCGGAACTCAAGTTCCGGATTGCATAAGTTAATTAATCACCATCGGAATTTTCTCCATAGCCAATCGCAAATCCTCCATGCAGTTTGCTTTTATCTCTGCAAAACTATCCCGACCGCGTGCCGTTTCATAGACTTCTGTCACCCCTTCATCGAAAATTTCAGACATGTTTTCATCCATGATGCCTACGACGACTATTACCGGCACATTGCAGGGCCTAGACCGACGGGCAATGCCTGCCACTACTTTCCCGAAAAAGCTTTGGGAGTCCAAACGTCCTTCCCCGGTGAACACCGCATCGCATCCCTCCAGAAGTTTTTCAAATTCCACCAAATCCAGAACTGTATTGATTCCCTGTTTCAACTGACCATTCAGAAATGTAACAACGCCAGCCCCCATGCCACCTGCAGCACCTGCTCCCTTCATGTTATCCACTTCAGCTCCTGATGCCTTTTGTCAATAACTCGGTTTCCCTGTTGTCTATGCTAATTACTTTTGACAGGGTTCCTCCTACCGGGATAAAACTTTCTCCCTTTGCATTGTAAAATTTCGTTCCCAACGCTGCAGCCATCTCAATAATAGCCACTTCTCCCGCCAATCCATAAAAGCTATCCATCTCTTCCATATATGGGTTTTTAGTTTGAACAGAGATTTTTTCTCCACCCAAAATTTGAAGAAAGCAATCTACTGTGCCTTCTCCGCCATCCGCAACAGGTATAGAGACCACTTCACAATCTGGCCAGTGACTCAATATAACCTCTTTCATAATATTTGAAACCTGAATTGATGTCATGGTTCCTTTAAATGAGTCCGGTATCAAAATACATTTTTTCATCATCAAATCCTCCTGGAATGAACAAGTCATCAAAATATCTTAATCATTATTATACCTTTTTGATTAATATTTTTCAATTCAATTAGTAATTGGCAAATTATCATAGTAATCCCATGTTGGTTTTCTTCGATTAGCCATTCCAACAGATATTATAGAACAAAAAAATTAGCCCTGTGGATCCCCCTGACCCACTGGACTAACTCTATAAACTTTCACAACTTTATTCAGTTTTTCTGCTACTGTGCCTGGCCAAAACCACCTATGCCATTGGCCCCTCTATTCATGTTACCACGGCCGCCCTGTCCAGTTCCGTTGCCAGCACCATTACCAAATCCAGCTCCGGCACCTTGCATATTCCCTGAGCCTTGACCAAATCCGGCACCTAATCTTACGCCATCATTCCCTGTTCCTGTACCATCACAATCTTCCTGGTTTTCCAGCATTGCTGCAGTAATTTCGTCAGCTCTTTCCTGTGTCATGACTCCATCTGCCACCTTTTCTGCCAGTTGATTATTTTTCATCTCTGTCGCTTCAGCTTTGAATTCATCCAACTTACCTGCTTCATTTGCAAGTGTTCCATAAGTCTTTCCTGTTTCAACTTTTTCTGCTACAACAGTTTCAACTGTTTTGCCTGTCAACCCTGCAA
>JAENWI010000538.1 GCA_016650115.1 Peptostreptococcaceae bacterium
ACTGTCTCAAAATTTGTATTGTGCAGCTTTATTAGCTTTTCAATCGTTGAAATGGCATCCTGTGCTGATTCATCGATTGCCAGCAAGAAAAATTTTATCCACTGTTCATAATTCCCTTTTGCTCTAACATCAGTCAAACGGTCATAATACTCAATCCGATTCCTTTTGAAAAAATAAGAAATGTATAAGGTTTCGTGACTAATAATCTTTCTTTCAAGCAAATACAAAACAATAAAAAGCCTGCCCATCCTTCCATTCCCATCTAAAAACGGATGAATCGTTTCAAATTGATAATGTATTAGGGCTATTTTTATTAATGCATCTAACTCGTCATCTGTATTGATGAATTTTTCAAGATCAGACATTGCTTCGAGCATATCCTCAGGATTTGGAGGAATAAACCTAGCGTCCCTTAAGGTACTTCCTGCCGGTCCAATCCAGTTCTGGCTGCGTCTGAATTCTCCAGGATTTTTTTCACCGCCTCGGACACCTGCAAGTAGAATCGCATGGGTCTCTTGAAGCAGGCGATTACATATTGGAAGCTCTATAAGTTTCGACGATGCAAATTGTGATGCCTTGATATAGTTGATAACGTCTGCAACATTTTGATTGGTATTCTCCTCGGCATTCGGCTCAAGAATATCATCAAGTGTTGCTTGTGTACCTTCTATTTGTGAGGATAAGAGGGCTTCCTTACGAACGTACATTGATACAAACAGTTCAATATTAGGAACCTGTGAAGATACTCCTTCAAGAATACCTAAACTTCGATTAGCTTTAGCAAGCAGTTTAATCATTTCATCGTCAAGTTCAATTGATGGGCTCGGAAGTAATTTTTTTGGTAAAAACGATTTGTATTGCAGTTCTCCTATTAAATTTATTCTGTAGTCACCTGAACGATTTTTCATATTAGCCTCCATTTCGCCCCTTTCGCTAGCGATACAAATAGTAATGGAATTACAAAAATATAATATCACCCTTATTTCGTTTTATCAATAATAACGAAATAACG
>JAENWI010000089.1 GCA_016650115.1 Peptostreptococcaceae bacterium
GTTATCTCCATTTCATTATTTTGGCGTTAGTGAGATTCAAGTAGATGGCGTAACACTAGATGAAAATGCGGATTTTAATAAACTGATTTGTGATGAACGGGTGGACCGGATACTGGAGGCCGGACATTTTTATGGATGGGATTCGGGAAGAGTAAAAGGACTAATTTTCTGCAGCCGAAAAGAGGAATGTAAACGGCTTTCTGAAGCTTTTAATGATAAAGGCTATGATACTATCAACCTGGATGGAGAAAGCTCGGAAAACCTTAGGGAAGACTCTATTCGAAGGCTTGAACAGGAGGACCTTGAAAATAAGTTGGACTATATTTTTACGGTTGATATCTTTAATGAAGGTGTAGATATTCCTTCAGTCAATCAAATTATTATGCTGCGGCCTACGCAATCTGCCATCGTATTTGTTCAACAGCTTGGAAGAGGTCTTCGTAAAAACCAGGGGAAAGAGTTCCTTACGGTTATTGACTTCATTGGCAACTATGCTAACAATTACTTGATTCCCATAGCACTTTATGGAGATAGAAGCTTTAATAAGGATACCATTAGGCGAATTATTAATAATGGCAGCAGCATTTTACCGGGATGTTCGACGGTTAATTTTGATGAGATTACAAAGAATAGAATATTTGAATCAATTGATAGCGCTAATTTATCAAAGATCGCTAATTTGAAAAATGATTACGAGTTGCTGAAGTTTGAATTAGGAAGAATACCAACTATGATGGATTTCCTAGAGCATGGCCGTAGGGACCCTTATTCTTTTATAAACTATTCGAATTCGTACTATAATTTTTTATCTCGTGTGGAAAATGAGTTAGAGAAAAAGCTAAACGTTGAAGAGATGAAGCTTCTTGAATTTTATTCAAAGGAAGTGTTGAATGGCAAGCGTGTGGATGAGGCGGTGCTCCTTTCTTTATTGATTGCAAAGGGAAGAGCGTCACTGAAGGAACTAAATGATATTCTTGTTCTTAATTTTAACTACACTATTACGGAGAAGACGGCTAGGGGAATCCTTAATGTGTTAAATGGCACTTTTTTGAAAGACTCTGATATGAATAAATATGGCATTCAAGAAAATATTACTATTACAGAGGAAGCTGAAGAACTGTGGTTTGAGCTAAGTGAGGATTACCAGAAAAAATTAATGAATGAGTCATTACATTTTTATATAAACGACACAATTAAATACTGTTTCAACAAAATCAAGAGTAATAATCACATAGATAAATATCGAGATGGATTCCTTCTTTACGAGAAGTATGGGAGAAAAGACGTTTGCCGGATTTTAGGATGGGATAAGAATGAAGAATCTACTATGTATGGGTATAGAATCAAATATAACACTTGTCCAATCTTTGTAACCTATCACAAAAGTGATGAGATTTCAGGGAGCACAAAGTACGAAGATGGATTTATTAATACCACCTGCTTTAGCTGGATGACCAGAAATAGAGTGACTTTAGAATCTGCTGAGGTTCACAAACTAAAAGCTTATAAGGAGTCAGGGATGAGAATCCCACTATTTATAAAGAAAAGTGACGGAGAAGGTACAGACTTCTATTACATGGGAGATATGGAACCCATTGATTTTATACAAACTGAAATTGATAATGGTGAGGGGAAGATGCTTCCTATTGTGAATATAATCTTTGGAATGAAGGACGAGGTTGAAGATTCTATGTATCAGTATTTGGAAAGTTAGACAAGCCCAATCTAGGATGCTTATAATGGGCTTGAATTAAAACCAGGGCCTGGTGGCGATAACGGGTGCTATTGGGGAAGCGTATGATTGAGTATGAGAAATTCGTCTTCATGACACTGAATAGCAGTTACTTTTATAAGTAAAGTCATGTTATAATGTAGAACAGACAGAAAAAATGCCAGGGTCATGGCAGATGATCTATAAGGAGGACCGTAAAAGTGAAAAAAAGTGTTATTGCAGATAGAAGAATTACATTGGCGTTTATTAGCATCATTATTATTATATTGCTAGCTTATTATAAGGTTAATCCTCTGTATCTGCTGGTTGCAGGTGCCACAACAGGAATAATTTTTGGCAAAGTATTTTGCCGGTGGATGTGTCCTATAGGTTTTGTATTGGAATTCATCTTGGGAGGGACTTCCAGATCAAAACGTCAGCAAATGTACAATTATCATAAAATAGGCTGTCCAATTGCCTGGGTCAGTGGAGGGGCTAACAGATTCAGTTTGTTTAAAATAAGAAGAGATAGTTCCACTTGCACAAATTGTGGAAAATGTGATGATGAATGCTATATATCTACCTTGAATAATGACTGCAGTTTATATAAAAATGACAAGAAAGATCCTGCTTTGGAGTACACCTGTTCAAAATGTATGAAGTGTATAGATGCCTGCCCAACGAATAGTCTGGACTTCAAAGTACAGTTAAGAAATAATAGTAAGATTCGAAAGGAAAATGAGTATGGAAAAGGATAGGGCGGTTGACGGAAAGCAGTCGCAGACTAATAAGAAGTGGTCACAGTTGAAAAGTGGTCAAAAAGATTGGATTGCGCAACAGATGAAATTAGAATATGCCAAATTTGTAGAAGTGGAAAATAGATTGCCAAATAAAGATGAAAAGGAAGCGTTGATCAGTATTGTCTATCAACTTATTGGCGAAAAAGGGATATGGATCGCGTACCATGATATAAAGAAACGTTTTCTATAAATAACGAAAAAATCTATTTCCACTCAATCTCATATTATTGCCATTGATGTGGAACACCTCACTGGCAAGGAAGCCATTGAATATGTGAAAGCTGAATTAAAATAGCGCGCATAACTTTTAAATTGTTCAAACCTTATCTGAATGAGATTCATCATTCGGATTTTTTTGTTCGCATTGATTATTTTCACCAGTCAGCTCCAGCCATAACCAGGCGGAATCAAACAGAAACAAAACAGAAACAAAATAGAAACAGAGATGTTGTTGACATAAATGAAAGAACGCGATATACTATAGCTAGTTGATAATGATTATCATTACCAATAACGATTTCAATTTCAATTCAGCTTTATGATAAAAAGAAGGTGAGGCCATATGCCGCTATATAAATCAAAACCGGGGGATACAAGACAAATTAAAAATGTTTCGGGAAATGAAAAGATAAAGAAATTTTTATTCTCTCTGGGCTGTTCCCAGGGCGAAGATATTACACTTATTTCAATTCTTGCAGGGAACTATATTATAAGTGTGAAAAACATCAGGTATGCTATTGACAAGAACATGGCAAAAGCAATTGAACTGGTATAAATTTTCAGGAGGAATGAAATGAAAATAGGATTAGCGGGAAATCCAAACTCGGGTAAGACCACATTATTCAACGCTATAACGGGTAAGACCGAATATGTGGGCAACTGGGCCGGGGTAACCGTGGATAAAAAAGAGGCGAATCTCAAGAGAGAATATAATAAAAATAAGATAACCATTGTGGACCTTCCGGGGGCATACTCTATAGCACCATTTACCAATGAAGAGGCAATTGCAAGGGATTTTGTGCTTGGCGAGAAGCCGGATGCTATCATTAACATTATAGATGCAAGCAATCTGGAAAGAAGCCTGTTTTTTACAACTCAGCTTTTGGAACTGGATATTCCAGTTGTCATCGCTTTGAATAAGATTGATATCTTAAGAAAACATGGGGAAAGCATTGATCTTGAAGGCTTATCCAAAGATCTTCATTGTGAAGTTGTTTCGGTTGTTGCAAACGAAGGTGAAGGGCTTAAGGAACTTTTGTCGAGAAGCATCGACTCAGCTGATAAAAAAACCCAGGCATCTCCTGATTTCTCGGGAAAAGGTACTGAGGGTGAAGACCAGGCAAGACAGGCCTTTGTTAAAGAGATTATCACCGGTACTTTTATTACAAAGAGAAAAGCGAACGAAATTACCTTTTCTGACAAGGTGGATAGAATAGTTGCCAGCCCTTATCTGGGGCTACCCATATTCGCCCTTATCATGTGGGGTGTTTATTCCTTTTCCATCAATGGACTTGGCGGATTCCTGTCTGGATACGTGAATGATACCTTATTTGGAGTAGTGGTTCCAGACTTTCTTAACGGATTTTTTGAGACAATTGGAGTGAATACTCTGTTACAGTCATTAATCATAGATGGAGCAATCGGTGGTGTCGGTGCAGTAATAGGCTTCTTACCGTTGATCATGGTTCTTTTCTTTTGCCTGGCATTGCTCGAAGACAGTGGATATATGTCAAGAGTTGCTGTGGTTATGGATCGATATTTCAAACGAATCGGGCTTTCAGGAAAGTCGGTTATTCCTATGATTGTGGGAACAGGTTGTTCTATCCCTGGTGTAATGGCGGCAAGAACAATTGAAGATGACAACGAGAGAATTGTAACGATTATGCTGACTCCTTTTGTACCTTGCAGTGCGAAGCTGCCAATTATAGCCTTGATGGCGGTGGTGTTTTTTCCAGGACAAAGCTGGGTGTTCCCGTCTATGTATCTGATAGCAGGCGTATTAATAATAATAGGAGGCCTATTACTGAAGAAAATACTTAAATTTGAAAGTACTTCAACTTTTATTCTTGAACTGCCGGAATATAAGATTCCAAGCCTAAAGCATGCCTTCAGGCAGATGATTAAACAAGCGAAGAGTTTTATTATTAAGGCTTCCACTATTATTCTTGTAATGAATACTGTGGTCTGGTTTATGCAGAGTTACAGTTGGAATTTTCAGCTTGCAACCGATCAGAACACAAGCATTCTGGCTATTGTAGGCGGAATTATAGCGCCGCTTCTGATACCGATCGGATTTGCCGGATGGCAGATGGCAGCAGCCATACTTACAGGTTTTGTTGCTAAAGAAAATGTTGTGGCAACCTTTGCGATTATTCTGATTTCATCCGATGCAGCTATTCACTCAATGAGTGGACCGCTGACAGAACTTTTCACACCAGTTACAGCCTTTGCCTTTCTTGTATTTAATTTGTTTACACCGCCATGCTTTGCGGCAATAGGTGCAATGAATGCGGAACTGGGGAGCAAAAAGTGGATAGTAAGGGCAATTTTATTCCAGATTGGAGTTGGATATACCTTAGCAATGCTTATCACACAAATTGGGACGCCATTGATATACGGCCATTTAGCGACCGGATTCATACCGGCAGTTGTAGTCGCGCTGTTTGTGGCAGGCATATTGTATTACCTAATAAAAAAAGGAGAGCGAATTTCATGACATCAACAATTATAGTTGGGATTTTGTTTGCGGCCATTATTTTGTATGGGGCAATTAAATCGTTTAAAAATATCAGAAATAACTCGTGCCCGGGGTGCTCCGGAGGGTGCTCGCAGAGTCAGCGCAACAGCTGTAAAAAAATGAGATTGGAAAAATGAGTTTTATGTATTATAATAAAGTATCATGATAATACAAAGAGGGTTTAACATATGGAAAAACAAGTCAACAATTTTGAAGACAAATTGAGGGATAACAGCCTTAAGCTTACTGGACCGAGACAGTGTATACTCAATTATCTTGCCTGTAATCGGGATAAACACCTGACTGCGGATGATATTCACCGGTTGCTCCTGCAAAATGATGAAAAAGTTGGCATCGCAACTGTTTATAGAACTCTGGCACTCCTTGAAAAATTAGAACTTATAAATGGAATCTACCTAGAAGATGGATGCGTCAGGTATCAGCTCATGGATACCAAAGAAAAACATGAGCATCATCATCTGATTTGTGAGAAGTGCAACAGGATAATCGATATGCAGGATGATCTGCTAGAGCGTCTTGAAAGACAGGTTAACGAAAAATATGGATTCTGTGTGAAAAATCATAAGGTGAAACTCTACGGAATATGCAAAGAGTGTGGACAAATGAAGGATTGAAGATATGCAATTGCATGAGAGAAAAATATATTTGTTTAGCCATTTTTTTGACATAATTTTGACATAATTTTAAACTATCATAAAGATATCGTAAGAAAACTTACGTTAATCAAAAGGAAATTGAAAGGGGAAAAATTATGAAAAATGTAAAAAGAATGGTCGCAGTAGGAGCAATGATAACATTAGTAGGGGCTACATCTCTAACCGCATTCGCAGGGGCAAACTTTGGATCATCTGCTGAAGTTCTTGCAGGGTTGACAGGCAAAACAGTTGAAACTGTTGTAGCAGAAAAAGTTGAAACAGGAAAGACTTATGGAACACTTGCAAATGAAGCAGGTAAGTTGGATGAATTCAAAGCTGAAGCGACAGAGATGAAAAATAATCAAC
>JAENWI010000113.1 GCA_016650115.1 Peptostreptococcaceae bacterium
ATGCTGAAAGTCAGTTGGGAAAAGGTACATCTTTTAGTATTGGTTTTTCTGCCTTTAAACCTTATGAATGAGACGGTAATGATTATATTAAGCAGAGAGATTTAGGGGATTATTCAATTCCTGGATCTTTAATGAAAATTCACTAATAAATAAATTAAATCAATCCTGTAATATTGATTATTTTCCTTGATTATGATAGAATACAAGTTATAGAAGACATTACATATTTATCAAATAATATTAAAAAATAGTTCGATATAAACATAATGAGTTGTTTTTTATTTAAAATATGGGTATATATGATTTAACATAGTGAGACTATGTTAATGTCCTGAAGTGTTCGTTAAGGATCTATAATTCAACCTACAAATTGACCTTGGGAATTCGGGTTCATTTATCGGATGTCATGCCTTATTATAGAGGAAGACAGAAGTAGTGACAGAGTACCCCCCTATCTAAGATAGGGTGTGAATTATATCCTGACGGCATGTCGGGATTTTTTTATTTTTTGGAGTTGATTTTTATTGAAAATAGAAGTAGAATACTAACAAAAGATATTTTGAAACATTATTTCACATAATGAAACAAAGAGGAATAATATTATGGATAATATAAAAAATGCAAATAATGTAAAATCTATAATAAAGGCTTTTGCAATTATTGAAGCACTCGACGAATCAGGGCCCTTAAGCATTGGAGAGTTGAGTAAAACACTGATAATGGACAAAGCAACAGTACATAGATTGATCAATACTATAAAAGATATTGGACATGTTACTCAAAACCCGGAGACTAAAAAATATTCGAACAGCATTAAATTGTTTGAAATCGGTCAAAACGTAATAGCAAAGACAGGTTTGTTTGAAGCCGCAAGGCCATATATTGAATTATTATCATCAGCAACAGGAGAAAGTATAAACCTGGGCATTGTAAGAGACAATAAAATAGTTTATGTAGATAAAAAAGAAGGTAAATCCCCAATTAAGGTTAGTATAAAAATTGGAACGTCTATTCCAATGTATTGTACCGGGATGGGCAAGGCGGTCTTATCACATATGAATGAGACGGAGCGTGAAAGCGTGATAAATAGAATTGTATATGAGAGATATACCAGAAAAACCTCGCCTGATAAGGAGACACTGTTGAGACGGCTGGATAAGTGCCGTAGACTGGGATACTCTATAGATAACGAAGAATATGTTGATGGTTTGATTTCATTTGGTGCACCAATATTTAATTATAAAGGCGAACCAATAGCGGCTATCAGTATATCATTTCCCAAACCAAGATATGATGAAGCTGATCATGGAGTATCTTACCCTGAATTAATCAAGGATGCCGCTGCAAACATATCAAAACAAATGGGATATATTAAATAATTAATTATTTTAAGCTTTTATAAATAGTTGGAGGGATTATGAAAATTGCAATAGTTGGTGCAGGAGCTATGGGATGTCTTTATGGGGCTAAACTGTCAAAAGTAGCAACAAATCAGGTTTTTTTTCTTGATGTATGGCAGGAGCACATAGATGCAATCAATGAAAATGGACTGATTATGGAAGAAAATGGCACTATTGTAAAATATAAATGTCTTATTGCAACAAATGATCCTATGTCAATTGGACCAGTGGATCTTGCAATTATTTTTGTGAAATCAACGCTGACTAAGGAAGCTATGATGAAGAATAATTCAATATTTGGGCCGGAGACTATCGCTATTACCCTTCAAAACGGTTTAGGTAATGTTGATATTATAAGTGAATCAATTGGATCCAAAAATGTTCTGGCAGGAACTACTGCACATGGAGCAACAATGATTGGCCCCGGTAAAATGCGTCATGCCGGAGTAGGAAAAACAATAATTGGTGAATTAACAGGGGAAGTAACAGAAAGAATTAACCAAATAGAATCTGTTTTTAACGAAGCCGATATTGAAACGACTGTTTCGGATAATGTTGTTAGTCTTGTATGGGATAAATTGTTGATTAATGTAGGAATTAATGCGTTGACGGGAATAACTCGAGTTGAAAACGGAAGATTGCTGAACTACCCGGAAATTGAACAGCTGCTTGAACTTGCAGTTGTTGAAGCAATGAAAGTTGCAGAAAGCAAGGGTATAAAATTAAGCTTTGCAGACCCGGTTGGGCATACAAAGGATGTTTGTAAGGCTACGGCAGTAAATAAATCATCTATGCTTCAAGATGTAATTAAAAGAAATAAAACTGAAATCGAAATGATTAATGGCGCCATTGTTAAAGAAGGTAAATCTATGGGGATTGATACGCCAGTAAATCTTGTTTTAACAAATATCATCAAGTTTATTCAAAGATATGAAATATAAAAGGAAAAACCCTGATGGCTATTAAATGTAATGTGGAATTTAGAGAAGAATTTTGCGTTGGATGCGGACTTTGTGTTTCTGTGTGCCCAAGAAAAATTCTCGTAATTTCTGATAACAAAATGAATAATATGGGTTGCCATGTTGCGGTTGTTATAGATACGACAAAGTGCATTGGTTGTGGAAGTTGCACTATGATTTGTCCTGAAAGTGTTATTAAAATTATTAAAAAATAGATTTTATCTAAATTGTATCTTTCTTTACATATAAAACTAATTTTTTAGTTTCTAATATTATTTTTTAATTCAAACAATGAAGGAGGGAAAATTATGTCACAAGAAACAAACGGCGTAAAATACGCCACATCATTCAAGGAACAATTTACACTTCGAGGAATGCTTATTGGTTCAGCGGGAGCAATTGTACTTACAATGAGTTCAATGTATGTAGCGTTGAAGTTAGGTGCGCTTCCATGGCCAATCATCTTTGTTGCGCTAGTCTCTATGTTCTTCTTAAAGTTGCTTGGAAAGACAAACATCAATGAAATTAACGTGACTCATACAGCAATGTCAGCTGGTGCAATGACTGCGGGAGGTGTTGCATTTACTTTACCAGGAATATTCATACTTAATCCGGACTCTGATGTCAGCCTGGTTAATATTTTAATGGTTGTTTTAGGAGGCGTATTACTAGGACTTATTTTTACCGCACTTATAAGAAAATATTTTGTTGTTACTAAAGATCTTCCGTATCCAATGGGACAGGCTGCCGCTGAAACCCTGATTGTTGGAGATGAAGGAGGGAAAAAATCCATTACCCTGTTTACATCATTGGCACTGGCAGCGATATTTACAATTGCTCGAGACTGGTTTAAATTGTTCCCGGCTGCAACTCTGAACAGCAAACTGATGGGTTACGGTTCGCTTACAGGAGTTTGGTGGTCTCCAATGCTGATAGCTGTCGGATACGTAATCGGCCCTGTATATGTTGGAGTCTGGTTCCTTGGAGCTGTATTAGGTGATTTTGGCATACTGGTAGGAGGAACAGAGGCTGGCCTTTGGGACGTTGCTACGGCTGCTACAATTAAATCTTCATTGGGAATTGGCTTAATGGTTGGAACTGGCATTGGTATTATTGTGAAAGGTATTATACCTAAGGCAAAGGAAATATTTGGACCAATGTTCAGCAAAGAAGCTTTAGGACAAGGGTTTATCAGTTTGAGATGGGCACCGATAGCAATGGTTCTGCTTGCCGCCCTATTCACCACTGTTTTAAAGATGGGGGTTGTAGCCAGTATTATCACAATTTTAGGCGTTTGGCTTGCAACTTCAATGTCGGCACAAATGGTTGGACAAACAGGTATTAATCCTATGGAAGTATTTGGTATTATCGTTCTTCTTGCTGCAAAAGCAGCATCAAGTATTGGCCAAACAGAAGCATTCTTTGTTGCAGGTATCGTAGCAGTAGCTTGCGGACTTGCTGGAGACGTTATGAATGATTTTAAAGCTGGACATATTTTACATACAGATCCTAAAGCACAGTGGATTGCAGAATGTATTGGTGGACTAATAGGTGCATTTGTATCTGTAGGAGTTTTTTATGTAATATTAACAGCTTATGGCCCAACTGCATTTGGAAACCAAGAAATGTTCGTGGCACCACAGGCAAGCGCTGTTGCAGCAATGGTAGGCGGAATTCCACATATGACTTCATTCATAATTGGTTTGATAGCAGGGTGTGTTTTATACATTTTAAACTTCCCGGTTATGACTTTAGGTCTAGGTGTTTATCTGCCATTCTATTTATCTTTAACTGCATTTATTGGTGGAGCACTCAAATTCTTAGTTCAAAAATTTGCGCCTCAGTTTGACAAAGGCGGAAATGGAATGGTTATAGCAGCTGGATTACTTGGTGGCGAAGCTGTTATAGGTGTAATAATTGCTTTAATTCAAGCAATACCTGCATTCTTGGCAATTTAATAAATCAAACGGGTGGGCTTTTGCCCACCTATTTTTAGAAGGTGGCAATATGAGAGAAATAAAAATTTCAGAAATAAATGGAATTAAAGTTGGTAATGCTCAGAATTTCGAAGGTGCTACAGGCTGTACTGTAATAATATGCGAAAAGGGTGCCTGGGCAGGGGTAGATGTGAGAGGCGGTGGTCCTGCATCAAGAGAAACTGAACTTCTGAAGCCGGTCAATTTAGTTGAACAAATACATGCGGTAATGCTTAGTGGCGGCAGCGCATATGGGCTTGATGCCGGATCAGGGGCAATGGAATATTTAGAGGAAAAAGGTGTTGGATTTGATGTTGGTGTCGGTGTTGTCCCAATTGTATGCGGTGCATCCTTATTTGATCTTGTAGTTGGTGACCCTAAATGCAGACCTGACAAAGCAATGGGATATGAAGCCTGCAAAAATGCCGGGGGAGTTGAACCAGAAGAAGGCAATTTTGGAGCGGGAACAGGAGCTTCAGTTGGTAAATTTCTTGGAATAGAAAGAATGATGAAATGTGGATTAGGCATTTATGCTGTACAAATTGGAAACGTCCAGTGTGCCGCCGTCGTAGCGGTAAATGGACTTGGAGATGTGGTTGATGTAGATACAGGTAAAAGAATTGCTGGGATCTTAAGTGAAGATAAATTGGAACTTTCAAGTACAGAAGAAATCATGTTTGAGGAAATTGATCAGAATAGAAATGTTTTCAGTGGGAATACAACACTTGGATGCATTATTACAAATGCTAAATTAACGAAAAGCCAGGCGAATAAACTGGCTTCCATTGCTCATAATGGGTATGCAAGGGCAATCAGGCCTGTTCATACTTCCGTGGATGGAGACACCATATTTGTAATGGCAACAGGAGAGGTTGAGGTGGGCGTAGACGCACTTGGGGCATTGGCTACTGATGTTATGTCAAGAGCGATAAACAGAGCCGCCCGCGAGGCAAAATCGGCTTACGGGCTAAAGGGCGCAAAAGAATTTGAATAAAATTAAATTTTAATTTGTTTAGCTACTCTTTTATCAAAAGTAGTTATATATTTGAAGCCATGGGATATCAATATTTCGATGGCTTCTTTATATTTATAGCCTAGTTGTTTTTC
>JAENWI010000289.1 GCA_016650115.1 Peptostreptococcaceae bacterium
CACCTTTTTTTCATCTGCCCAGTCGTCTTTGAATTTGTAATACGCAAGAGCAACAAGCATGTCCGCGGCGTAATCTATCGCTGCATCATTGTACACAATTGCCCTTTTTTTCACAGGGTGTATGATGCACCTTTCCAGTTTAACGGTTGGCCCGACAGAATCATTTTCTTCTTTATCCAAATCATATACTGCCGACAGGATCATAGCCAGCAGCACCGAATCGTAACTTAAAACAAGGCGTGGAATTTCCCCATGCCTTCTTTTGATTGCCTTGCATATTCCGCAGTAATACGCGCTGTACATTTCGTATTCTCGTACTTTTAATTCCGGTTTGTCCGGTGTAATATATCCCAGCATGAATGAATCATACCCCTTCTCTTTATAATTAATTTTGCACAATATTATTGCCCTACCTTTATAATATCATTCATTTTTATAAAGTTAAATAGGATTTAGTCTTATAACTTAATAATAATTACAATTTTTATAAAGATATAAGACAAATTTTCTTCGAATAGGACCCCATCCCAACCCATCACCGCAGAATCACTCTTGCTCAAACCTGCTTCAAGCGCCAGTCAGCTAGGGCCTGGTGGCGCCGCAATTCGACAAAAGTGCGCCACCAGGCCCTAGCTGACTGGCGCCAGATCCTTGGCGTTGGTCAGGGAACGGAAGACATTTATTCCAAGGATAGCTCCGGCAACGAAATCGTCATCGGCACAAGGCAGACAGGCAGACAGACATCAATTTTTCCATCTTTAATGTATCAGATCAGGGAAAACCTAAAGAACTCCATACCTACACGGTCGGCGAAAGCGGCAGTTATTCGGAAATTCAGTACAATCACAAGGCTCTCATGTTCAATCCGAAAGATAATATGCTTGCCTTTGAAGCCACCCTTCAGAATTCCGCATCAGTTAAAGCTCCTGACATAGCCGACTATTTCAACGGAGCAGTGGTTCTGACTTATGGCCTTCAAAAGTGATTCAGTGAAAAAGGCAGAATCGCCTACAAACCTTCTGTTCAAGAAGGCCACGACATTGGTTATTACTGTAATATCCGTCGGCTTTGCTATATAGGCTATGTGCTGTATTATGTACATGACAACTTGGTAAGATCCTTCAATATCAATACTTTGGCGCCAATCCGCGTGCTGTAACAAATGAAAGTTTTGCTTAATTAGATTAAAGAGTCAACCAAGTCGTCGAAAGACTTGGTTGACTCTTTTTCATTCTGCTTGATTCCCATCGATTTCAAGAGTAATTGGCAAGAATTCAAATGATTTCAAGAGTAATTGGCAAGAATTCAAATGATTTCAAGAGTAATTGGCAAAAATTCAAATGATTTCAAAAGTAATTGGCAGATTCCTGTCGATTTTATATAATTTGGGGAGTAGTTGTCCGGATTTTAAATGATTACACATGATTTGGGTATATAATAGGTTGGGAGATAGGCTGTTATCTCCTTAGGGCAATATTTCAAAGAAAAGGATAACTGGTTATCTACCGATGGCACTATTTTAAAGAAATAGGTAACCTTTTTTCCTAGAAACATGTGAAATTGGTATTAATAGTTTACAAATTATACTATTCTTTGAATTGGGGCCAAAAATATGCAATAGCTTAAAAAATAGTTATCTTTTTTCGTGCTAAAACGCTTAAAGTATGAAAAGTAAAACTAGAAGGTAGACTAAATAGAGGCGAAAAATCGTTTATAGGATAATTAGTTATCTTTTTTCGTGCTAAAACGCTCAAAGTAGGAAATATTCAGATATCGGATATAAAGCAAGAAAAATAGCGTGGAATAGAAGAGATTCAGCTTAATAGTGTAAACAATTCTATGAAAAACCAAAATTCTAATATTGGCGAAAGTAGATTGGAATTCAGAATGTCCATGAATGCTAATGTCAAAGTCAGTTTCAGGCTGGGGAATATTAAAAGTTGTATTTCCTGCAAAAGTTTCATCCAATTTGTAGCTTCAAGCATAAGTTACTCACCTTAAGGATTAATCTCTAAAGGTCGATATCCTTTTTTACATATCCTTTTTTACATATCC
>JAENWI010000157.1 GCA_016650115.1 Peptostreptococcaceae bacterium
AATGGCTCTATCAAATGTATCACCACTTATGGCTGCATTTGTGTATGCCTTGGCTGCCTTTGCAACCGTTGGAATTGCAACTGGTCCGGCTGCAGTCTTACAGGGAATAAATGTAATATTCATTGGGTTTATTATTGCTGAATTGGGATCAATATATCCAGTTTCGGGTGGGTTGTATTCTATAATTAGTTATATTTTGCCAAAACCTTTAGTGTATGTAGCGGTTTTTACATTTATGATTCAAGCTTTTATTTATCCACCGGCAATTGCATTTGGAGTTGGACAATATCTCCAAATTCTTTTCCCTCAGTTACCACAAAGTGCTTTATCAACCAGTATAATAGCCGCTATCACTTTTATGGTAGCACTGTTTATTGGATTAAGTAGCATAGTAACAAACAATCGGTTGGCAAAGGTCCTGTTATTGGGGCAATTAGTTGTTATTGTTATATTTTTAGTTGTTACTTTTGCTAATCCGCAAAGATCCGTTATAGACATTATGTTTTCACCTGAAATGCTAAGTGCTGATGGAATAGGCATGACCCCTGCTGGCATAGGTGCAATACTAATGGGTATTGGGATATTGGTTGCATCAATTGATGGGTATCCAGCATCCTTAGGATTTTCTGAGGAAACAAAGGGATCTTGTAGAAACATAGGAAAAGCAGCATTCATTTCTGCATTGATAACAGCCGTTTTAATAGTAGCGGTTTTAGTAATGAGCATTGTTTCGGCACCAAATTTAAATGATTTTTTAAATGCTCCGTCTCCATTGCTATATGTTACTGAAGCATACTTAGGGCCTATTGGTTCAATATTAGTTAATGTTGGTATTATCATCGCATCATTCAGTTGTCTGGTAGTTATAATAAATTACATGGCAAGAGTTATATATACTGGGGCGAGGGATGGAATATGGCCAATGAAAATAAATAACTTGCTAACAAAAGTATCAGTAAAAGCACAAATCCCATGGGCGGCGACTACTTTTATAGCAGTTGTAGGTTGTCTACTTGTATTTTATTCAAACTTGATACAACTTGTAATTTATGGTGGTGCATCGGCAGCAGTAGTTTATTTACTTGTAGCTGTTGGTTCTTTAAACAGTAGAAGAAAAGACAAAGATATTGTACGACCTTTCAGGATGCCATTCTTTCCAGTACCGCCAATTATAGTAATAATATTTTTGTCAATTGCTTTATATTCGCAGACGCCAGACGTTTTGATCGCAGTAGGAATATATATTTTACTCTCTTTGCTTTATTATTTTGCATATGTTCAGCCTAGAGATAAAAAGAATATTAAAGAAGTAAAATAATAATTAGGGGCTGCTGAACAAACCGAAATTTTCTTAAAGGTTTGTTCAGCAAGCCCTAATTACAATCAATATTTTTGCATAAATAGAAAGAACAAATAAAATTTAGATAGTGTTAACTAGTCTATGAAAAACCTGGACCAAAAAAACGAAGGAAGTGAATAAATGAATAATAGCGAAATAAAAACAATTTTAATAACCGGGATAAATGGAGAAGTTGGAGTGTCTGTCTCAAAGAAGTTTAAAGATTTGGGCTGGAAAGTAATTGGCATAGATCTTACTCCAAAGGCAGAGATCAAAATAGTTGAAGAAATTGATGCTTATTACAGTTGTGACGTAACTAATAGAGCGAATTTGGTGGAATTAGTAAAAAATATTGAGGTGGAAAAAGGAGCAATTACTGCATTATTTATGGCAGTGCAGTTTGATAATCAATTAAACAAGGGTTTCTTAGACACTTCAATGGAAGAATGGCAAATGATGCTAAACTCATGGTTAAAAGCCAGTGCGAATGCTTGTGCCGCGGTAGGGACAAGCATGAAAGGAAGACGTAATGGGAGAATAATGATTTTGACACCTGATTTCAGTAAATTAAGTGGAGATTGTATTATGACGGCAACTGCAGCTGGTACGCTACATGGGTTTATAAAAAGTTTTGGAACTGAGGTTGCGATAGATAATGTGACTGTTAATGGAATATTTGCTAATGTTCCATTTGACTTAGAAGCAATCGCTGAAACTGCTGCTTACCTTGTTGAGGAAGGCGGTTACATAACTGCCCAGTTAATTTCATTAAGAGGTAAAGAATAGAAATGGAGGTGAAAAAGATGAAATGTTATGATGAACTTAAAGACAAAGTCGTACTTATAACTGGAGGAACTCAAGGAATTGGTGAGGCTGTTACAAACTGCTTTACAGAGCAACAATCTCAAGTAGTAATCAATGGTAGAAAACTTGATGAAAAGGTGCAGAAGGTTATTGATAGAACTGGTGCATATCCTGCAATGGGTGACCTTTCAAATAAAGACAGAGCAACTGAAATAGTTCGAGAAACAATAGATAAATTTGGGAAAATTGATATTCTTGTTGCAAATGGTGCAGCGATGAGTATGAATCCTTTTCTTGAACAAAATGAAGATGAATGGTGGCAACAAATTAATGTTAACTTGACAGGCCATATCGCCAGCATTAAAGCTGCCTTGCCAAATATGATCAGTAATGGAGGAGGAACAATAATTATCATAAGTTCTTTCTTTGGCACTTTAGGATGGAAAAACGCCACGGGCTATGGCTCATCAAAGTCGGGACTTTTAACCCTAGGTCAGTATTTATCAAGAGAATACAAAAAATACAATATTAATGTTGGAATCATAATTCCTGGTGTAATTAGAACTCCGCAATTGAACGTTGATGCGAATGACCTGGGAATATCTTATGATGAAGTTTGCGACATGTATGCTTCTGAAATTGCAATGGCTAGATTGGGAGACCCTGAAGAGATTGCCAGTTTAGTGGCTTTCATGTCAACTAAGGTTGGTGGGCGTGGCTTGAGTGGCCGTCATGTACAAGTTAGTGGTGGTGAATATCGAACAACACCATATTATGTATAATATAGAAAAGGAGAAATGAGTGCCATGAAAAAATTAGAAAATAGAGTTGCTGTAATTACTGGTGGAAGTCGAGGAATCGGCAGGGGAATTGCTTTGGCGTTTGCAAAAGAAGGTGCGGATATTGCGTTTTCTTATCGAGCGAATGAGACGGCAGCAAAGAAAACAGCAGATGAGCTTGAAGCTTTGGGCGCTAAGGTTTTAATGGTGAAGGCTGATGCTAGCGAAGAAGAAGAAATAAAGGCATTTGCAAAAAAAGTTAAGGATACTTTTGGAAGTATCAACATCTTGGTCAATAATGCAGGAACTATAGGTCTAGAAGTTTCGGTACGGGAGATGGAAACGTCTGAATGGGACAAAGTCATTGGAACAGATCTAAGAGGTCTCTTCCTTTCATCAAAGTACTTCCTCCCGCTAATTGCGAAAGGCAATGATGCTCCGGTTGGAAAGGTCATCAATATCTCATCTGAGCTTTCTAAAAAGGGAAGAGAGGGTTATGGCCATTATGCAGCAGCAAAAGGAGCAATTAATTCATTTACAATGTGTTTGGCATTGGAAGAAGCACCAGATATCCTAGTGAATATTATTGCTCCCGGTCCGATAGAAACCGATATGATTCTTGCTGACATGGAAGCGGAGTGGGTCGAAAAAGAGAAGGACATACCACTTAAAAGACTGGGGAAAGTTGAAGAAATCGGAGCTACAGCATTGCTATTGGCTTCAGATGATGGAAACTTCTTCTGTGGTCAATTTATAAGTCCGAATGGCGGAGCTGTGTTCTTCTAAATTACGAGCCATTTGTTGGAAGAAGGAAAAGAAGGAGGAGAAGGATTGGAGGCTGTTCATTGGAAAAACTAGCGATATTGTTTATACTGTTGGCAGGATGTTTGTGGGGAGCCACAGGAGTTTTCGTTAGAAATTTAAGTGCACTAGGGTTGACGTCAATTGAGATCGTGGAAGTCAAATCTATTGCTACGGCCTTTGTTGCTTTACTATTTTTAGCTGTATATAACAAGAGCCTTTTAAAGGTTAAGGCTAAAGATCTTTGGTGTTTTGGAGGAACAGGGATACTAAGCCTTCTCC
>JAENWI010000444.1 GCA_016650115.1 Peptostreptococcaceae bacterium
ACAACAGAAAAAACAATTTTACGAACACGAATACAACAACGAGCTGAACAACTATTTGCAAACGGAGTCGTAGATGAGGCAATAATGTTGGGCAAAAAATATGGATGGGAAGGCGAGGCGATGAAGTCAAATATCTATCCCTTAATTTACGAATATCTAAACGGCAACATTACACTAGGTGACGCGAAAGAGAAATTCGCAATTTTGGACTGGCGTCTGGCTAAGCGCCAATTAACTTGGCTACGCCGTAATAGTTTTATTCAGTGGTTATCGGTTGACGGTGCAAAGGAATATTTATTGAGTCAACTCGCTATCTATAAATAATCGTGATATTATAGAACACGAAAGTTATCCGGGGGAAAACAGCATGATTGACGCATTATTTGGTTCAAAAACACGAGTGAAATTGCTTCACCTCTTTTTGAACAGTCCAGGACAATCTTTTTATGTACGCGAGATTACTCGTAAGATTGATGAACAAATAAATTCAGTACGCCGTGAGTTGTCGAATATGTTAGATGTTGGTGTTATAACGAGCGACAGCGCCGATAATAAGCTGTATTATCAGGTTAATCAGCGATATGACTATTATGTGCCGCTTCGCTCAATTTTTGGCGATAACGTTGGCGAAATCAGCACGGTGACTGTTTCTGACGAGGAATCTACTGATGAATATAGTGTTGCAATTCGTGCCATTCCCGGTCTTCGCTTAGCTTTACTCGCTGGCGTGCTGGTTCGCGGGTCAAACAGCACCGTTGACGTATTATTAGTTGGCAACCTATCGACCCTAAAGGTAAAAGTGGCGATCAAAATTATTGAAAAAGGTGAAGGTCGAGATATTAACTATAGCGTGCTATCATATGACGAGTTCTCTTATCGGTTGAGTGTTCGAGATAGATTTATTACTGAGATTCTGAATGGTAAATATACTATTCTGGTCGATAAAGACAACGCCCTAAGTCAGAAATAGAGGAGAAAAGAATGTTTGAAATTGAATACAAAGGTGGTAATACCGTATTAATATCGACAAAAAAAGCGGTTATTGTGGCTGATCCAAAATTATCAGTTGTAGGTTTGAAGGATGTTGTTATAAAAGATGCTATTGAGCTTGCTACCGAATCTCGTTTTGCAACCAATAGCCAAGACGCTAAATTGCTGATCGAGGGTCCAGGAGAATATGGTGTTGCAGAGTTCGATATTCACGGAATTGCTGTTCAGCGTCACCTTGATAGCGAAGATCAAGAGAAAACCTCGACGATGTATCGTCTAGAAATTGGAGATGTGCGCATCGGATTGAT
>JAENWI010000245.1 GCA_016650115.1 Peptostreptococcaceae bacterium
AAGCGTGGAGGAAACACCACGCACATCAATCTTGCTGTATACAGACCCCTCTATAGCAAAAATGAACAGTATGCGATCGAGCTTTGTGGGGAATCCTTGGGGAGGATGGCTGAAACCCTACACATGTTCCTTGCCATTCACGAAGCTGGCCTTCCCATCTCAATAACCAATCCAGAGGCTGTCCGGAAACGTTTGCTTGCTCAAAATTTCATTGGAATCATTCCAGCATATGTATCGTATCATAGGGCCAACCAGCGTTTCAAAAAGGATCAGGATGTCTTTGAAGTGATGTTCTATAAGGATATAGGTCGCTATAAACGTAGGGTCACGCCCTTTATCACATGGGAGCCTCTGCCTCTCTTGCAACTGAAGGACAGTTGATCTTCTTACAAGTTGAAATGTCCTAACAACACACCCAATTTTCAGAGAATTCCTGAATTTGTTGGTTTTACTATCTACTACATCCCTAATCGCTTGCTTAGATTCATCATCCCAATACATACTGTAACCACCTTTTGACGAGGTTGGTTCTTTTGGCTGCTAAACTTTGGGAACCAACTCCATATTTTATTTCTTCCAACACAACATACATCAAGAATAGTGTCTCTAAAAACTGCGATTAGGACAAAGTCCCTTCCGCTTACTATGACATTATCACTTTCCTTTGAGGTGTATTTATTGTTTCTTATTAATGATTATTGACAAAGATGACAACTAATAGTATATAAGGATTGTAATATGAGTGTTTGTAGTATAGTATAGTTTTCAGAGGGAGAAGTGTTATGTTGATTTCATTTGGTGCAAGAAACTATATGAGTTTTAGAGAAGGGTTTGAAGTATCTATGGAGCTGAGTTCCTCTTGTCCTGAAACAACTTCGGCAGGCAAGAAGTTTTCAGAGGCAATATGCATCATTGGAGCAAATGCATCAGGGAAGACGAATGTCATCCGGTCGCTCACCTTCATTGCAGACTTCTGTTGTAACTCATTTAATAGTAAACCTGAAGATTCTCTCAAAGTTGCTTCGTTTGGATGGCAAAAGGATCCCTCATATTTCTTTGTTGAGTTTATGTTAGGTGATGTTCGGTATTTTTACGAAGTGGAGCTTTCAAGCCAAGAAGTAATTAGTGAAAAACTTGAACGAAAAGCTGCTCGAAGAGTGACTGTTTTTTCCCGAAAGCAGAATGAATTTGAATACTGTGTTAGAGAGCTCAAAGAATTATCGAAGGTCAAACTTAGGAAGAATGTTTCAGTAATTAGTATAGCCCATCAGCATGAAGTTTCTGCTCTCGAGAGTATTTACGCTTTTTTTTCCAACATTGTTTCAAATATCGATCCATTTTTTGGGGACGTTAAATTTAATGAACGATTAGATAATGTATTCATCATCTCAAAGCGGTACAACGAATCTGAAGATGTATTGGCTTATGTGAAGAATAAACTTGCTCTAGCTGATACCGGTATTACTGATATTCGCATTGAGTCATATAAAAGCCCGACAGATGAGGAGAGATTCCTTCCAATTTTCAGACATAATACAAAAGAAGGTGATGTGGATATACCATATTTCTTTGAGTCAAACGGTACGCGAGCCTTATATTCACAACTTTCTTTATTCAAACGCATTCTTGATCAAGGTGGTGTGCTGTTGCTTGATGAATTTGACAACAATCTTCACCCGGACCTCCATGCTTGGCTTATCGATCTCTTTCTTGATCCGGAAAGCAATCCTAATAATGCACAGATAGTATTCAGCTCCCATAATGCTGCATTCATGGATAAACTCAGTAAATATAAGGTTGTGTTGGTGAACAAGGAGGATAATGAGAGTTTTCTCTATCGTCTTGATGAATTGCCGGGAAATATTGTAAGAAATGATCGATCGATCGAAAGCGTCTATAAAACTGGAAAACTCGGAGGGATACCGAATCTGTGAGCAAAATAAGTAACAGTAGAAAAAATAGGTTCATCGAATCGATTGCTCCGTCCTCATTAGAAGATGTTTGGCCCGATATCTCTAGTCGCTGCACATTCAATTTTTCGTATTTCGACGCCAACCAGGAACATGCAACAGACTTTACGAAGTGGGATGAAGAAAACCTTAAACGTTTTTTCTCCAAGCTGAGATTATACTCACAGTACCCGTTGTCCTATTGGCAACAACAGGCTGTCGGATCTCATAAAAATCATGTACTAGAAATTTATGGCGCTTTCCCAAGAAAATCCGGATTCAACCATCCACCACACGTCCCTTCAGATGTCGATTGGGCAAGATTCCGTTTAGATGGAAAAAAACGGCTCATCGGTTTTACTATACCCAAGAGTTATTGTAAGGTTGATACCAATTTTGATGATAAAACCTACTATATCGTTTTTCTTGATCTTGAACATAAGTTCTATCTAGGGAAAAGGTAAGATTCCTACAGTTCTCTATCCGGAAGAAGCAGTGCGCGAGGCTTTGATCAACGCTCTGGCACATCGCGACTACAGCGCGGCATCC
>JAENWI010000276.1 GCA_016650115.1 Peptostreptococcaceae bacterium
GCATCTTTTTGAAGAACCAAGCAGTCTCTTAAAACAGGAATTAAGAGAACCTGCTAATTATTTTAGCGTAATAAGTGCCATTGCTGCAGGGAAAACCAGGTTGAATGAAATAGCCACAAAATCAGGCATTGAAAACACAACCTGCAGTAAGTATCTGAAAACCTTATTAGATCTTAGAATTATTGAGAGAGATGTCCCCATCAGCGAAAAACCACAAAAAAATGGGGTATACAAAATAGCTGACAATTGTTTCAGGTTTTGGTTCAGATATGTAGTAAAAAATATGACGGCTATCGAATTTGGGAGAGGTGAAAAAATCTGGGAATTAATTAAAATTGAGGATTTGTCAAATTACCTTGGAAAAACATTCGAGGACATTTGTAAACAATATATTATGCTGAATTACACGGATTCGATTATTAATAAAATTGGGGGTTGGTGGGGAAACAATCTATTAGAAAAAAAGCAGGAAGAAATTGATATTTTGGCGATTTCAAGTGGTGGAGAAGCAATTTTCGGAGAATGCAAATGGAGGAATGAGCTGCTTGGTGAAGAAGTGTTAAGAAATCTCCAGAGAAAAGCAAACTTATTCCCCGAGTATGATAAAAAGACCTTCTATCTGTTTAGCAAATCTGGATTTACGGATAAAATAAAGGAGCTTGCCCACATAGAAGGAAATATTATTCTTGTAGGGATAGAGGATTTGTTTGCGTAAAATGTAGTTTCTCCCGCGGGTGCTTAGTTTCAAGAAGCATTCGCTTTTTTTCTGCCGTGGTATGCAGGTAGATTTGAGTGGTGACAATAGTACTGTGGCCAAGAAATTTCTGAATGTATTTAATATCCACCCCTTCTTCAAGGAGTAGTGAAGCAAAGGTATGACGGAAAGAGTGGGGTGTAATATTTTTTTCTATGGCTGCAAGGTTGACACATTTTGTAACCACGTTCCGCACATCCTGAGTTGTTAGGGGTCTGTTGTATTTGTTCAAAAAAACGAATTCAGAAGACGTGACTATTTTATGCCGGTCTTCCAAATAAGAGGCAAGAGCCAAAATCGCATTTTCCTCTGTTAAAAAAACCATTCGTTCTTTGGACCCCTTCCCGTGTATCAGCAGAGATTGCTCTATAGGATCATAATCTGAAAAAGCCAACCCGCAAAGTTCAGCAACCCGCATACCTCCGGCAAACAGCAGCTCCAGCAGAGCAATATCCCGAACAAAAGTGAGACGCTCAAATTCACTCCTGGCTTTTCTGCCATAAGCTACATTCAGTAATACGTCCACCTCTCCTAAGGTCATGGATTTAGGCACACGCATAGGATCATTAACTTTTAAATGAAAACGGTCAAATGGATTTTCTGTAATAATTTCTTCGTATTCTAGGAAATTGATAAAAGACATAAGGCAAGCAAATCTGCGCTTGATTGTTTTTTTGGCAAAACTTTCGCTAATCAGCTTCAAATATTCTTCCAGCAATGCCTTGTCAATCTGGCGAAACTCTAGAACGGGAGGCTCGTGATTTTCAAAAAACTCAAAGAAAAATTCCAGATCAAAACTATAGGCTCTGATAGAATGAGCCGATAATCTTCGCCGGCTTTTGCAATACCTTAGAAAATCTTCTTTTTGCGCCCTGATTTCGCTTCGCAGAAGAACTTTTTTCGGTGGCTTGTCCGTAGGCAAAATCCAGCAAAGGCGAAAATCTTTAAGAGGGCTGGTTTCAAGAACTTTTTCGCTGACAAGAAAAGCTAGGAATGATTTCAGGGTTGAAAATACTTTCTTCACTGTTTCCGGTTTTCTTACCTCTATGACATTAAGATGAAAAAGATAGCCATGAAAAAGCTCGGCCGTTAATTGCGAGCAAAACTGGACAGGCGGAATTTGTGCATTACAGAAGCAAAAAAATCCGTTCATTATATATCGGTATTTGGCGATGGAACCTGGTGAGAGGGCGCGATTTGGACAATAGTTCTTTATAAATTTGTCAATATAACGTTCAATCTCATTCATTTGGGGCCCAGCTTCCTTCGTGGATGCATCTCTGCCAGGATTTCCCGTTTTCTGCCGCTGCTGGTATGCAGATAAATCTGGGTGGTTTTAATCGAAGAATGGCCTAGAAATTCTTGTATATATTTAATATCCACCCCTTCCTCAAGCAGAAGGGAAGC
>JAENWI010000402.1 GCA_016650115.1 Peptostreptococcaceae bacterium
TATAGCAGATATGCTAACAAGAATAAGAAATGCCAATACTGTAGGACATACAACAGTTGAAATCCCTGCATCAAAGATGAAGAAATCAATTGCAGGAATACTAACTGAAGAAGGATATATTAGAGGTTTTGATGTTATCGATGATGACAAACAGGGCACAATAAGAATTCAGATGAAATATGGTCAAGAAAAAGAAAGAGTTATTAGTGGAATCAAAAAGATTTCAAAACCAGGCTTAAAAGTTTATGCTAAAGCTGATGATGTACCTAAAGTACTCGGAGGTTTAGGAATTGCTATTATTTCAACTTCAAATGGATTAATAAGTGATAAACAGGCAAGAAAATTAGGCGTTGGCGGAGAAGTAATCTGTTATATTTGGTAGGAGGAGAAAATTATGTCAAGAATAGGTAAATTACCTGTTAATCTTCCTGCAGGCGTCGAGGTTAAGGTTGATGGCAGCAACGTAGTTACTGTTAAAGGACCTAAAGGCGAACTTACAGAACAGATTAGCAAACTAATAAAAGTGAATATTGAAGACGGAGTAATAACGACTACAAGAGACGGAGATGATAAGGTCTCAAGAGCTCAACATGGCTTAGCCAGAACATTGATTAGCAACATGGTAGTTGGTGTTACTGAAGGTTACAAAAAGAAGCTTCAATTAATAGGTGTTGGATATAAAGCTGAGAAAAAAGGTGCTACATTAGTAATGAACCTTGGATACTCACATCAGGTGATCATGGAAGACCCAAGTGAAATACTTACTGAAGTCCCTACACCAACTGAAATAATTGTAAGCGGTATAAACAAAGCTGTTGTTGGAAATTATGCGGCAAACGTCAGAAAATGGAGAAAACCAGAGCCTTATAAGGGTAAGGGAATCCGTTACGAAGGCGAAGTTGTTCGTAGAAAAGAAGGCAAGACAGGTAAGAAATAGAAAGGAGTGAAATTAAATGGCACAAGAAAGTAGAAATGACAGACGTTTAGCAAGGCATTCTAGAGTAAGAAAAACTATAAATGGAACTCCTGAAAGACCTAGGCTTTGCGTTTACAGAAGTTTAAAGAATATATCTGTACAGATCATTGACGATGTAAATAAAATAACACTGGTATCCGCATCAACCCTTGATAAAGACATAGTAGCTCAAGCTGCTTACGGCGGAAACAAGGACGCTGCTAAACTAGTGGGAGAAGCCATTGCAAAGAGAGCGCTTGCTAAGGGAATTGAAACAGTTTCCTTTGACAGAGGCGGATTCTTATATCACGGAAGAGTAAAAGAGTTGGCTGACGGAGCACGTCAAGCCGGACTTAAATTCTAACAGGAGGAGAAAAGGAATGCGACAAAATATGATTGATGCATCCAAGCTTGACTTAAAAGAATCCATCGTTAACATTAGACGTGTTGCGAAGACTGTTAA
>JAENWI010000543.1 GCA_016650115.1 Peptostreptococcaceae bacterium
ACTCTAGAATGCCTTGCTAAACGTCTGTCATTTCTACTTTCTTGTGCCATTTAATTTCACTCCTTTCTATTTCTTACCTGTTTTGCCTTCTTTTCTACGTACAACTTCGCCTTCATAACGGATTCCCTTACCCTTATAAGGTTCTGGTTTTCTCCATCTTCTGACATTTGCCGCATAATTTCCAACAACAGCTTTGTTAATGCCGCTTACAATTATTTCAGTTGGTGTAGGTACTTCAGTAAGAATTTCCTCTGGATCTTCCATTATAACCTGATGAGAATATCCAAGGTTCATTACTAATGTAGCACCTTTTTTCTCAGCTTTATATCCGACACCTATTAATTGAAGCTTCTTTTTATAACCTTCAGTAACACCAACTACCATGTTGTTAATCAATGTTCTGGCAAGGCCATGTTGAGCTCTTGATACTTTGTCGTCACCGTCTCTTGTAGTTGTTATTACTCCATCTACATTATTTATTTTTATTAATTTGCTAATCTGTTCTGAAAGTTCGCCTTTAGGTCCTTTAACGGTAACTAAGTTGTTGCCGTCAACCTTAACCTCGACGCCTGCAGGAAGATTAACAGGTAATTTACCTATTCTTGACATAATTTTCTCCTCCTACCAAACATAACAGATTACTTCTCCGCCTACGCCTAGTTTTCTTGCCTGTTTATCACTAATTAATCCATTTGAAGTTGAAATAATAGCAATTCCTAAACCTCCGAGTACTTTAGGTACATCATCAGCTTTTGCATAAACTTTTAAGCCTGGTTTTGAAATCTTTTTAATTCCACTAATAACTCTTTCTTTTTCTTGACCATATTTCATCTGAATTCTTATTGTGCCTTGTTTGTCATCTTCGATAACATCAAAACCTCTAATATATCCTTCTTCAGTTAGTATTCCTGCAATTGATTTCTTCATCTTTGATGCAGGGATTTCAACTGTTGTATGTCCTACAGTATTGGCATTTCTTATTCTTGTTAGCATATCTGCTATA
>JAENWI010000496.1 GCA_016650115.1 Peptostreptococcaceae bacterium
GAACCTTCAACGACAGCTCTTGCCGAACCAAGCAGAAGGGTAAGGGCCAACTCTGCAACCCCCTGTGAATTTGCTCCAGGGGTTCCCAGAACCTCAATACCATGTTCCTTGGCACTCTGCAGGTCCACATTATCAAGACCCACCCCATTGCGACTGATGATGCGCAGCATTGGGGCGTTGTCCAGCACCTTTCTTGAGATCTTCTCGACTCCCGCCAAGTAGCCGCTGCATTCGCCAATGACGCTGAGCAGATCCTCTTCTGAGGGTTGTTTGCCAGGAAAGGGGAGAAGGACCTCATAGCCTGCTTCTGTAAGCAAAGAAAGTTCGGGATGGCCATTCTTGGAAATAGAGCGTGGGGTAATGAGAATTTTTTTTGCTTTCATATCAACTCGTTATATTTTGTATTTACTTGTTCCAATTTGTATACCATGGTAGGTAGTATCAGACCCAAGATATCTCTTGTATCGTAGGGCTCAATTTATTCATAAAAAACTCTATATTAAGCTTCTAGAAATTCAATTATGCCAGCAATAATAGTACAACACCTAAAATACCACAAGGGATGATAAAGAATCTTTAGGAAAGGAAAAACTAAAAGTCTTACTTTTTGTATAATGCTAACTGAATATTTTTAAACCATCTTTTGCACAGAGTTGGTAATAAACTGCAAATAAAGCCTTGGTATAGATATTTATCTCTGTATCTTATCGGAATAGGGTTTTCAAAAACCCTGTTTAATATAATTTCGATCTTTTGTATGAATCTTTGGGTGGATTTATGATAAAGGTAAAGAGATTAAGATAATAAGAAATATTAGGCTGTCGAAACCGTAATAAAAGCTAAGGGACTGCTGCTTGAGCAGCCGATTACGCATTAGGAATGCGATTGCAGGGAATACCAAATCTACTGCTCCATCGCCCGCAATGCCTCTTTTCCGCATCCCTTCCTTCAATCTATTACCAAGTATTTACCAACTCTGTGCAAATGATGGTTTATATTTTTAAACAATGTTCACAACTTTAGCCCAGCCCTCACAAAATCTCAACAATTTGAGTTGTTATTATGATGGAATGCAGTCATTCTCTTGTTTTTCGCTCTCTCAACTGTTCTCCCAGGTCTAATAGGGCAGACATGCCTTTTTGCC
>JAENWI010000070.1 GCA_016650115.1 Peptostreptococcaceae bacterium
AAAAAAATATATTAAAATAACTTACATCATAATATCTCTATTGAAAGAAGGTGTCCCTATGCAAAAGAATCAATTTCTGTTTATAATCAGTCTTATTTTTTCCGGAGTCATCGCTTTCTTTGCCTTGATTAATGGAAGTACAGTTTCCGTTGACTTGTTTTTTTACAAACTCGAAGCTTCTCTTGCCTTAGTTGTTCTTGCATCTGCCATATTAGGAGCGATCATTGTAACTCTTTTAGGATTAGCTCAATATATTAAAATGAAAATGGTCATAAAAAAGATGTCCAAAGAAAACCAGGAATTAAACATAAAAAATCAGGAATTAACAAAACAGGTAAAAGATGTCACAGATGCTGAGGCTACAAGGAATGCAGAATATGTAAAGAAAGCAAAGGATCTTGAGGAAGAAAAAGCTGCAAGTGAAGCTGAGGCTGCGAGAAACGCGGAATACGTGAATCAGGCAAATGACTTGAATAATGTGAAAAATACTTAATTATAATAATATGAAAAAGCTTCAATTTAAAAAACGGCTTAATAAAAAGCAACCCATTAACACCATTAAAGGGTTGCTTTTTATTGACACGCCTGTATAAGTTATCATCTATGCCCCCTTCATTTATGTCTCACAACTTTGAACCTTTGCAAATTGTAGTCTTCATCTGGTCTGATTCCTGCTTTTCTTAATGCAATTGAAATTTGTTCATCAACTGAATCAACTCCTTCAAGATTTGGAAGAAGCAGCCCTCTTTTAATTCCGCTTGTTACAATGACACCATAAATGTTCTGATCCAGCAGCTCTTTTGATTCAACAGGTTCAGGTGGGGAAAGCACATCCACACTATAGACAAGTTCTTCCAGTTCTCCCTCTTTGACAGGCTCAAATCGCAAATCTCCCACTGCCGCTGTCACTGCAATTTCAAGTATTTCTTCTGCAACACTATTTTTTGTAGGCCCGATTGTTCCTATGCAGCCCCTTAGATTACCATTTTTCTTCAATGAAACAAAAATTCCTGCCTTTTGATGAAGCATTTCATCTGGAATGTTATCATAGAGTTTAGCCATCCTTCTTGTCCTAACATAATTCTCCACTGAGTATTTCGCCAGTTTAACATATTCGTCCATCACTTTTCCTCCTTTCTTGGGATGAATTCAGCCACGCCATAACCAACTCCAAAAGGCCCTTCGTAAGATAACAGTTGGGAATCAAACTCTATTTCGTCTAAAGCGCCTGCCATGATAATGAAAGAGCTCAAACCGCATTCCGCTGCCTTTTCGCAGAATCCTGGATCAAACTCCATTAATCTGTCCAATTCTCCCTTTTCCATAATGTCCACAATTTCTTTATCAAACAATGGCCCTTCCTTAGAAAGTCCGTAAGGTCCATATTCCTTCAACTTGTGTGATAAATCACCACTTGCAATAAATACAGTTTTCCTTTTTAAATTCTTTGACACGATTGCTATGGTTTTTCCTAATCGATAGTGCTCCTGCTTGGATAATCCAGACAGGCTTATTCTTACCAGCTTATAGGATGTATAATATTTATTTATAAAACTTAAAGGAACCATTGTCCCATGATCTAGCGATATTTCTTTCTCACCCAATGTGCCGGCATTTATACTATTTTTATCTGTTTCCTCTTCCAGGGCTCGAACAAATTCTTCATCATATTCTGCGTGCATGCTGATTTCTTTTGCGCCAAATTTCCCAAAATCACCTGTGGCACCTTTTCCTGGAGAAATATGGAAATAATCATTATACATCGTGCAATGTGGTGAAGTAAGCACTATTATATCTGGTTTAATTTCTCCGATTTTTTTCCCGATTGCATCACAGGAATCAATAGTTTTTTGGATATTTCTTTCGTTACCGCCACCTATCCCTGGTAATATTACAGGTGGGTGAGGCATAATAAACGCAGCTGCAATGCTCATAGAAACCTCCTGTCTGAAATAAAATAGCTACTCATCAAAAATAATGGAAGTCAAATAAAGAATAAAAGGCAAAAAAGAATGAAAGGCAAATAAGAAACAAACTGCATTACTTATCTGCCTTTCATTTGAGGTTGTACCACAATGGTGTACGCCCTCCTTTCATTTATTCTCCTATCTTCCTCATAATGCTGGAATCATTCTTCATGACCCCTTCCCTATTCAGAAGCCAACCGGCTTTCCTTTGATCTTTGGGAGTAATCCACCGATTAAACCATCGATTCTGGGTTATACACATAGGGTAAAATATCTGCTTTTTTTAAAACATTTGCTTTTTCAAGGCATTTACTTTTCAGGGTAATTTCTTTTCCAAGACACGTACTTTTTAAGCATTTACTCTACCTACCGAACACCGATTTTTTCAGAGCCCCCAATTACTCGGACTGTGCCTTTCTTTGAGTATCTTGATAATAATACTATTCTCTAATGTTGTCAATATCATTTTCAGATAATCTTTGCACTTAATTCCCCCATATTCTGACATGAAATTCTTTTCATGGTTTACGTTTGATATTTAATCAATTTTAATCGTTTGGGTCACTCCATCCCATTCCACGTTATAACCTAAAGCTTCTGATAAGAATCTTAGCGGCACGACCGTACGCCCTCCGTCGACAATTCTGGCTGCAACCTTCATTTGTTCATTTACTCCATTAATGACTGCCACATTATTGTTAATTGTAAAGCTTATATTGTCATTGCCTTTCCTTACAGCTGCTGTCTGCGTTTGTTCATCCCAGGTCACTACAGCTCCAAAAGCTTCAAATATTCTACGTATAGGTACCAGGGTTCGACGGGATTCTATGAATGGTTCAACATCAAAAGCCAGCTTTTCCCCATTTACAAATATTTTAATACTGTTTTGATCGTAAGCATCCATTGTGTTTAAAGTTTCAAACCATTCAACAGTAGCCTGGCCTATCGCCTCACCTACTACCTTTTGATTTTCTTCCATAAGAAGCCATTCGTAGTCATCTGGGTTTGACATAAACCCAACCTCAAATATGAAAGAAGGGCAGTACAGGTTTCGACCCATTGCTAAATTGCTCTTATTTTTATTGCTGTAGGATATCCCGACAATTTCAGCTGTTCTCCTGCTTATAAAGGACACTGCATCCTCTTGCCCCGTTACTGGCAATTCAAAGGTGTAATAAGTGCGATATCCCTTTGCATTATCATAGTTGTTTGATACAGCAGTTGCATTCGAGTGAATGGATAAGGAAATATCCGGCTTGTTTTCAGTCACTATTTCCATTCTGTCTGCTAGGCTTACGTTTGAATCATCCATTCTTGTTGTTATAATATTTGCTCCTTTAGAGGATAAATAACTGACGGCAGCCTTGGCAATTTCCAGGTTGATATCTTTCTCGACAGGTCCAAAAGTTTTCATAGGGCCCAGCGCTCCCGGATCCGATCCACCATGTCCAGCATCTACAAATATTCTAACATTATTCAAATTCCCGTCAGAAACCTTTGGAACTTTTTTAAAGCCCAAAATCATTTCTCCATTTGAAAATTCAACATATACTCCATTTGTAATACTTCCTTTGTCCAGCAATATCTCATAAGCACAAGAACCATACATTCTTGAGGTTACGGGGGTAATCTTACTTACAAGTTTATTATCATTTAAATTAATCGGTGCAACGTTTTTGCTCCCATAAAGAGTCAGCACAAGCCTGTTTCCGTCAAAATAATAATCATATAATGCATTCACATTCATTTTAAAAGCAACTTCAGCAGAGTTAAAATCCGGGTTATCCTTAACAGAAATCCCTGTTATATAATTGTTTGGAATAGCCCCCTCGAAAGCATCAAAACTGGATTTATAGGCGAAGGAATAATCAGAAAGCATATAAAAATACTTATCTTCACCGATAACCCTTGCCGTAGTACCTTTTGCCAGAGGAACCATTAGTTCCCTGCCTTCCAGATTGTCTTTTGTTCTTGATGCATTATTCACTTTAACTATTCCATAAGAGGCTGTGCTCCCGCTAAGATACAAGTATCTCGATGCATCAAAAGGTGCTGTTCCAGAGTATGATGACCCTGAAGAACTGGATGGCTTATAAATAATTGCGACAGTTATACTCTTGTCGTTGTTTACAAAAACAAAATTGTTCAGTCCAGCAGCAAGGGATACATATTCCGCGAAAAATCCGTGGGCCGTTGTCTCCAGCTTCTGTCCGTTCATGTAAATCGGGTAGTCCCAGTCGCTTGCCCCAAGAATACTAACTTTCCCGGAAGATGTTGAATAGTTAAGCCCTGGTTGCGTAATAATAATGTCTTTGGGGTTTTCAACCACAGTTTCCGCAAATGCAGGCTGAGTGAAAGATGTCACAATTAATGTTGTAATCAGCATAATATATAGTATTTTTTTCATCATTTTTGCCCTTCTATTTTTCCGCTAGGTTCTCCATTTTTTATTTTTATTATTTCAGCACTTTTTCTACAAAGATTTTTGCTAAAACTGAATCAAACTGTGTCCCGGAGTTTTTATCAATATATACCCTCTATACCCTCTTTTTGCTTAATATATTATAACTTTTTTTCACTTATAATGCAATTACATTAACAAAATTAATATTGTTATTGTGTCGATTTTTAGCGATTTACAGTAGCACTGAAAACCCCGAATTCTAAAAGAATTATAACAGTAAAAGAGGCAATAAGACAAAGCGGGCAAGCAGTCAAGAAAGCAAGCAGTAAGAAAGCAGGCAAGTGAAAAGAGTTTCGCTTAAATAAAGGATAGTTATAGGTTAACGAATGCTTTAAAAACCTGCTAAATAGTATCTAGTTACCCTTTCTTATTTATAATATATCAAAATAGTATAATAAAGATTGCTGCGATAGGTGTTCAGCGCTAAAAATCACGGAAATAGGTTAAATATGCGCCACCAGGCCCTAGCTGATATTCCAGTAAATTGTCACCACTGTCGTTGAAGTTTTATCGTGAATTTTCCCCTCAACAGCCACGGATTTCAGATAATCTTTTAGCTTTGTCTCTTCCTCTTCCGTAATATTTTTATAGGTTTTCACTCTGTTAATATACCAGATGTAAGCTTCTTCTAATGATTTTTCTACATCCCACTCTTCCTGCCGGCAGGTGAAACGGGGGCAATACCCCAGCTCCCACAGCATTTGGAATGCATATGTAATATTTTCATCTTTCGTCTCTGCATTATTTTCAATACCAGCCAGATTAATCACCTGATCCATGATGAAGTCCTTACGTCTTGCGGACTTAACAAGAAAACAATGTTTTTTAGAACAGGCAAGCATTTTTTCAAAGGTTTCTGCACTGTTGATACCTGGCGTCATGTGAGCAAAAACAAGATCAAAATTTTTAACAAATTTCGACTTTTTTACATCAAATTCATCCCAGTCACCAGCGATAAATTCAACATTATCTGTACCGGCCTCTTGTGCTCTTTCTCTTGCGAATTGAATCATCTTTGGAGAAAGGTCAAATCCCACTACTTGACCGACTTTTTCTGCCAGAGCAATGGCATAAACTCCTGCACCGCAGCCTATATCCAATACCTTCATATCCTTTGTCAGTTCAATCGTGGCATTCAAATCCTTCAGAAAATCATTTGATTCCCATTTCGGCATAGGCTTCTCTTTATAATATAAAGAAGCACTATCCCACATTTTAATGCTCGCATCCATATCTTTATCAGCGGCATTTATCCAGTTTTCCCTAATCTCCTCAATATTCATGCCTTTTTCTCCTTTTCAGCTAGGGCCTGGTGGCGCACTTATCCCCTACAGCCCAGTAATTTCAAAGCAAGGCACCTAAACCTAGCTAAAATGTAACTTCTAAATATTATTAATACGCTCTGCCAGTTTCGTCATGTTTTCTGGCAAACCCATTGTCTCTGGCGTTCCGGGTTTTGATGCTCTCTGCATTAATCCAGTTATCATCTTATGCGCCAGACTCATTTTTTCAGTTCTTAATTCTCCCCCAAAGCATTCTTTTGCTATGGCAGCTTCAAGCAGCTCTTTTGGGAAACAGTTTTTTATTGTTTCATCAAAGTTTTCCGGAAGTCCACAGCATAAAAACAAGGCAATTTTTTTATTTAACAGCTGGTTAATATTAGTTATACAATATTCTTTCAGCTTCTTGTTAATTTGGCCCATATAAATCGAGCCTCCAATAATGATATGATCAAATTCTTCGATTGATGGCACATCAGTTGTCTTGATATTAGTAATACTTGCATCACCATCAATTAATTTCTTTAATTTTTCTACGCATTCTTTTGTGTAGCCATATGTACTGGCATAGATTATCAGTGCTTTCATCTTAATCCTCCTCTGGTGCATCTCAGCCAGGGCCTTTCCTTTATTTCCCTTATTCCATTTTAATCAGATTTTCCATTATTTTATTCATTACATTTCTTGCTTCTGTCAACTCATCCTTCGTAATATTCTCAAAAACTTCTTCAACAAATGCCGTACCTTTGGGTTGTGTCTTCGCCCAAAACTGATAGCTTTCGTCCGTCATGTTTAAGCGTGTCACTCTGGCATCTTTCTTATCCTTCTGCATCTTCAATAACCCTTTTTGTTCAAGCTTTAATGCAACCTGCTTCACATTCTGATGTGAACTGCCCATTTCTTTCGCCACATCTTTCAAGGTCGGTGGCGAATCAAACAGATTGTCTATAATAATAGACAACATCCATTGCTTAGAGGTTATGTCAAATTCTTTCAGTTCTCTTTCAAGCAGCGTGTCCATTCGATTTGCTGTAAACAAGAGCGAGCCAAAAATAAATTGTCTGTCTTCCATTTCTTCTAATTTCCCCAAATGATGGCCCCCTTATTATTTTCGCAAAAGTATAGGTAATACATTACCCTTAATAAGTAATATATTACCTACAACGTCTTTTGTCAACAGTTTTTTAAATAATTTAAAGAACTTTATTTTAACTTATTTTTCTGCATCTTCATTAAATTTTAACACACCTGTTTTTCAAATTACTTTTTCATAAAAAGGTAGGAAACATTAGATTCAAGGTGGTATACTACTAATATAATTCGGTTTTAACGTAAATATACGGAATTCAAGTTATAATCATTTGCTTGGAGAAATATATATATGAGGTATAGAAATGAAATTTACAAAAAATTATAATTTGCCTGATG
>JAENWI010000185.1 GCA_016650115.1 Peptostreptococcaceae bacterium
CGTCTCTTTAGGAGATCAGAAAAATATGGTTTTCTCCAGTTCCCTTGTAACCTACGGCAGGGCACTGGTTGCCATTACAGCTGTAGGAATGGAAACGGAGCTTGGTAAAATTGCAACCCTGATGAATGAAACTAAAGAAAGGAAAACTCCCTTGCAGGTTAGTCTTGACCGCTTCAGCAAAAAACTTTCTTTTATAATAATAGTGATTTGTGCAGTTATTTTTGGCGTTAATGTGTTAAGAGATATGGCGATTCTTGACTCATTAATGTTTGCAGTTGCCCTGGCAGTTGCAGCAATACCTGAAGCTTTATCATCGATTGTAACGATTTCACTGGCGATTGGCACCTCAAAAATGGCAAAAGAAAATGCTATTATTAAAAATCTGAGGGCTGTTGAAGGACTTGGATGTGTATCAGTGATATGTTCAGACAAAACAGGAACTCTGACACAAAACAAGATGAAAGTGAAACATACCTATGCAATGGGTACGGAAAAAAGCAGTAAACTTATGCTAGCTTCCATTTTATGCAACGACAGTGATATTGTCGAAGGAAAAGCAAAGGGAGACCCCACCGAAACGGCACTGACTCAATATTATTACGACAATTATAATGACATAGATGAAAAATTAAAGACATATGAAAGACTTGCTGAACTGCCTTTTGACTCTGAAAGAAAGCTGATGAGCACTGTTCATGAAATCAATGGTGAACTTGTTATGGTTTCTAAAGGGGCAGTAGATGTGTTGTTAGAGAAGATATGTTCTATTTATGACAATCAGGTCGAAAGACCGGTAACCTCAGAAGACATAGAAATAATAAAGGGGAAAAACCATGAATTCTCATCAAACGGACTTCGCGTGCTGGCCTTTGTTAGAAGAACTCTGGAAAGCACTAACATAAGCCTGGAGAGCGAACATAATTTCACTTTCATTGGATTAATTGCAATGGTTGATCCTCCTAGAGTCGAGTCTGCTCAAGCGGTCGCTGACTGCAAGCTTGCAGGAATCAAGCCGCTTATGATCACAGGTGATCATAAGGTGACCGCCTCAGCGATTGCCAGGGAGGTCGGAATTTTTGAAGAAGGCGATATCGCACTTACAGGTCTTGAACTAAATAAACTTTCTGATGACGAGCTGATCGAGCTGCTGCCAAGCATTTCTGTTTATGCGAGAGTATCACCGGAACATAAAATTAGAATTGTGGAAATGTGGCAAAAGCAGGGACATATTGTTGCAATGACTGGAGACGGAGTGAATGATGCACCTGCTTTGAAGAAAGCGGACATAGGAATCGCCATGGGCATTACGGGCACTGCCGTTTCAAAAGATGCTGCATCAATGGTACTAACCGATGATAATTTTGCAACCATCGTAAAATCTGTAGCCAATGGAAGAAATATTTACTCGAATATAAAAAACTCTATAAAATTTCTGCTTTCTGGAAATACATCCGGGATATTAGCGGTGCTCTATACGTCGATTTTAGCATTACCAATGCCATTTATGGCTGTTCACCTGTTATTTATTAACCTGTTGACTGACAGTTTGCCAGCCATAGCCATCGCGATGGAAAAACCCAGTGGAGATTTATTAAAAGAAAAGCCGAGAGACAGCGCGGAATCGATTCTTACAAAAGACTTCTTGTTAGGGGTTGCGGTACAGGGCTCAATTATAGGGATGTTTACTTTAACGGCTTATTATATTGGTTTAGGGACAAGCGCGGCCATGGCAAGCACAATGGCTTTTGCCACTTTGTGCTGGGGCAGATTATGGCATGGGTTTAATTCAAGAAGCAAAAGTTCACTGTTTAAATTAGGAATGTTTACTAACATGTATAGTGTGGGAGCATTTTTACTGGGCACCGTATTATTAGCTTTGGTTCTCATAGTACCTCCATTTCAAGGATTATTTCTTGTAACGCCACTTGGACTTGAAAACATGATTATTATAGCAGCCTGTGCGGTGGCCCCTACCGTCATTATACAAGCTTACAGGGTGATTAGAAAACAGTAGGGTAAGCTGATTTTAAAACAAGTCCTCAATATATGGATTACACAAAATTAGATATTGCATAAATATCTAATTTTGTGTATAATTATAATAAATGATCATAATTTGAAAGGTGGGGAATAATGGAAGGACTATTATATTTGGAAGATGGAACCTTTTTTAATGGACGGGGCTTTGGCTACCAGACGACGAAGGTCGGTGAGCTGGTGTTCAATACATCAATGACAGGGTATCAGGAAATACTGACCGACCCCTCCTACAACGGTCAAATAATCAATATGACATATCCATTAATTGGGAATTATGGAATAAGCAATATAGACAATGAATCTGATGGTATTTATGCATTTGGTCTTGTGGCGAAGGATGTATGCTTTACCCCGTCAAATCATTTGAGTGTGAAAAATATAGATGCATGGCTTCAGGAAAATAAAATCCCAGGCGTATGGAATTTAGACACAAGAAAAATAACCAAAAAAATCAGAAAAGAAGGTACCATCAAATGTGTAATAAGTACAGAAGGGATTTCCATAGAACAGGCAAAGAAACTTTGCGATAACACAATGCTTCGTGGAGACTATATGAAGTTTTCCGGGACTGATACAATGAGGCATATCTCAGGAGATGGACATAAGGTTGCAGTTCTGGATTTTGGTGTAAAGGAGAACATCTTGAAGGAACTAAATAAAAGAGGATGTGATCTTTATATTTTTCCTTATCAGGCAACAGCTGAAGAAATATTAAAAATTAAACCAGATGGATTATTTCTGACAAACGGACCGGGAGACCCTGAACAGGCAACGGAAGCGATTCAGGAAATAAAAAAAATGATAGGTAAAGTGCCAATGTTTGGGATTTGCATGGGGCATCAGGTGCTTGCACTTGCGGCTGGAGGACAAACTTATAAGTTGAAATACGGACACCGGGGTGGAAACCATGGGGTTTATGACAAAGATACGGACAAATCACATATAACTGCACAGAATCATGGTTATGCAGTAAAGGCGGAAAGCGTAATATTAAAAGGGATGGAAATAACACATGTTAATCTAAATGATGGCACTGTTGAAGGAATGAAACATAGGGATTTGCCTATGTTTTCAGTACAATACCATCCTGAGGCTTCACCTGGCCCAAATGACAGCAGTTACTTGTTTGACAAATTCATTGATTTAATGGAAGGGAGCAGAAAATAATGCCTAAGAAAAATAACATCA
>JAENWI010000031.1 GCA_016650115.1 Peptostreptococcaceae bacterium
AAAGAGAATTTTGATTTCGACTGGCAATTTCACAAAGGCAACATTGCAATGAAGCATGCTGTGAAAGCCGGTCAGCAAGGTGGAATAACAGATATCAATGTGCAGGTTATAAACAAGCAGGATACAACCATTGACTACATGAACCCCAAAAGTGCCAAGGTGTTTTACCCATGCGACTGGAAAGGAGTAAATCTCCCGCACGACTGGGTGGTAGAAGGTACTTTTGTGCACGACGATAATTTAGGAAGTCAACCTGGCGGCAACGGATATTTGCCAACAGGCATTGGTTTTTACCGAAAAGAATTTGAGGTTCCAGAGACGGACAAAGGACGAAAAATATCCATCGAGTTTGAGGGAATTTTCAGGAACAGTACCGTTTGGGTGAACGGTCATTACCTCGGTAATCACAAAAGCGGCTACACACCTTCCAATTACGATTTGACCGATGTGCTGCGTTATGGCAACGAAGGTAAAAACGTCATTTTGGTGAAAGTTGATGCCCGTCAGCCGGAAGGTTGGTGGTACGAAGGGGGCGGTATTTACAGGCATGTTTGGCTAATTAAAACCGATAGGTTGCATGTTGCCCGGTTCGGGACTTATGTCACTACACCCCGGGTTTCGGAAAATGAAGCGACAGTCAGCATAATAACCACCTTGATGAATGAAAATGAAACGGCAAAGAATGTTACGCTTGTTTCAAAAATTGTTGATTGGAAAGGTTTTGTACTGGATACAAGAACTTCATCTCAGGACGTTGTCCCGCTTAGTACTATTGAAATTTCGCAGACAGGGACTATTCAAAAACCTCTGCTCTGGTCACCTGAAACTCCAAATCTTTATAAAGTTCTGACGGAAGTTTCGGACAACGGTAATATTGTTGACACCTACGAAACCACGTTTGGTGTCAGGACGATAGAGATCAACCGGGAAGGGGTCTTTCTCAATGGAAAGATTTATCCGGTGAAAGGCACCTGCAACCACCAGGATTTCGCAGGCGTTGGCGTTGCCCTTCCGGATAAAATAAACTGGTACAAATTGAAGTTGCTTAAAGAAGTCGGGAGCAATGGCTACCGTTGTTCGCATCATCCACCCACACCGGAACTGCTTGATATGTGCGACAGCATAGGCCTGATTGTTCTGGACGAGAACCGCCACTTATCAAGTTCCGAAGAGGGTCTAAAGGATTTGACCACCATATTGCTCCGGGATCGTAACCATCCTTCAATATTTATGTGGTGCATGGAGAATGAAGAATCGCTTGAAGGCACCGAGATGGGACGAAGAATCCTGAAAACAATGGTTGAGACCACCCATAAAATTGACCCAACACGCCCAGTGACTGCTGCTATGAACCATGGCCGTAACACGGGCGGGTACAGCGATGTGCTCGATGTGGTGGGTTATAACTATGGAGATAAGGGATTGGCCTATGTGAAAGACCATGAAAAATACCCTGAGCGGGTAGAGTTTTGTACCGAATCGACAAGTTTTGTCTCGACACGTGGCGAGTACGAGGACAATCATGAAAAAGGCTATGTTTCAAACCTCAAGACGTGGACTCCAAACTGGGGCCCTTTCCCTGGAGAAGACTGGGCGGATATTGTGAAGTATCCTTATCTTGGAGGAACATTTGTTTGGACAGGGTTCGATTACCGGGGCGAACCTACGCCTTTTAGGTGGCCGTGTGTGACTTCTCATTTCGGGTTTATGGACATCTGTGGTTTCCCAAAAGACGGCTACTATGCGTACAAAGCGGCGTGGACAAATGAACCGGTGGTGCATATTTTTCCTCACTGGAACTGGCCCGGGAAAAAAGGGGATAGTATCCAGGTTCAGTGTTATACAAATTGTGAAGAAGTAGAATTGTTCCTGAATGGAAAACGTATCGGCAGGCAAAAAGCTGTGCCTTTTCATAAATTGAAATGGAACCTTGTTTATCATCCGGGAAAATTGGAAGCACGGGGATATAAAGGCGGGAAAGTAATAACTAAAGATATTGTAGAGACAACCGGAGCTCCTTCACAAGTGACGTTGAACAGCGATTGTCAAACGCTCAAAGCCGATGGTTGCGATGTAGCTGTTCTCAGGGTGTCCATAAAAGATAAGAAAGGCAGAGTGGTACCAACAGCCGATAATCTGGTAAAATTCTCGGTTGAAGGGCCTGGTCGGATCATTGGCACAGGAAATGGAAACCCCAGTAGTCATGAACCGGACAAGGCCAATCAGCGTATGGCTTTTAACGGGTATTGCTTAGTTCTGGTTCAGGCAGATAAGCAAGCAGGGGAAATCCTGATAAAGGCATCTTCCGATGCGCTAAAAGGTGATGAAGTGGTTCTTAACGTGAAATAAATTAATTAATTTCAAGATGGAAAAATCAGATAAATCAAATAAAATCAATACTATGAAGAGATATTTTTTGTTCGGAATAATTCTTTCAGCAAGTATAATCTTTACCGGCTGTAAGCAGACTAAAGCTCCTGCGCCTTACGGTCCCGTTCCATCTGAAAACCAGCTCAGATGGCAGGATATGGAGTACTATGCTTTTGTCCACTTTTCACTGAATACCTACACTGACCAACCATGGGGGTATGGAAATGAAGACATTAATCTGTTTAATCCTAAAGCTTTGGATTGCCGCCAGTGGGCTCGCATTTGCAAAGAGGCAGGGATGAAAGGGATCATTATTACAGCCAAGCACCACTGCGGTTTTTGCCTGTGGCCTTCCAAATACACAGAGTATTCGGTAAAAAATGCTCCCTGGAAGGACGGCAAAGGCGACGTGGTGCGCGAACTGGCGGATGCCTGCAAAGAATACGGCCTGAAGTTGGGCATCTATTTGTCGCCCTGGGATAGAAACAGTTCGGTTTACGGAAAACCTGAATACATTACGTATTTCCGGAACCAGCTCACCGAACTTCTCACTAACTATGGAGATATTTTCGAAGTGTGGTTCGACGGTGCCAACGGTGGTTCGGGCTATTACGGGGGCACCAACGAAACCCGGAAAATCGACCGTACAACCTATTACGATTGGAAAAATACTTACAAACTCGTTCGCAAACTACAGCCCAATATCGTCATCTGGAACGATGGCGGCGACCGAGCTGACCTGCGCTGGGTTGGAACCGAAGGTGGCTCGGTTGGGGAAACAAACTGGAGTTTGTTGGACAGTACGGGCGACGTTCCTTACAATATGCTGCATTATGGTTTGGAAGACGGGAACGCATGGGTGCCCGCCGAAGTGAATACCTCTATCCGGCCGGGATGGTTCTACCATCCAAGCGAGGACAGTAAGGTAAAAACCTTGCCCCAGTTGATGGAGACTTACTACAACTCCATTGGTCACAATGCTACCTTGTTGCTCAACTTTCCGATTATGCCCAATGGGTTGATCAATGAAAAAGATGAAAAAGTAGCATTGGAATTTTCCAAAGCGGTCAAGGAAGCGTTCGCTGTAAACCTGGTAGGAAAGAAGAATGTAACGGCGACGAATGTTCGTGGCAACAGTAACAAGTTTGGCGCTGACAAGGCTGTAGATAATGACATGGAAACGTATTGGGCAACCGACGACAGTGTAAAAACGGCCTCGCTGACCATTGATTTTGGCCAGCCAACCACGTTCAACCGTTTTCTGGCTCAGGAATACATTCGTTTGGGACAACGGGTGAAAGCTTTTACTGTTGACGCTTTGGTTGATGGAAACTGGAAAGAGGTGGCCAAAGCCACAACGATTGGCTACAAACGTATCCTGCGCTTCCCGAATGTCACCGCAACACAGGTTCGTTTCAATATAACTGATTCAAAAGCTTGTCCGGTCATTTCGAATGTGGGTATTTTCGATGCCCCTCAAATTCTAACAGCACCTTCCATTATTCGCAATCAAGCGGGTGAAATCATCATTACCCCAGCCAATCAGGAATCGGATGTTTACTACACGCTGGACGGGAGCGAACCGACCCCACAATCAAAAAAATACACGGCACCTGTTCAAACGGAAGGAAAGTTGAAAGTAAGGGCAATTGCGTATGATTCTAAGACGGGTAAAAGCAGTCCTGAGAGCGAGGATAAATTCGACCTTCCCCGGAAAGGCTGGAAAATTATAGGTATTGACAATCAAAAAGCCTATGCCATTTTGGACGGAAATACAGCTACGGCATGGCATCAAAGCAAAGACAAGAAAATGCCGGTTGATCTGGTTATTGATCTGGGGAAAGAAGAAAATCTCACAGGTTTCAGGTACTTTCCGGATCAAACCTTATGGGCCCCCGGCATCATTATGAACTATAAATTCTATGTCTCGAAGGACAAAAAAAGATGGAAACTGGTTAGCCAGGGTGAATTCTCCAACATAAAAAACAACCCGTTGTGGCAAACGAAAACCTTTGCGACAGAGAAAGCCTGTTACATCAAGCTTCAGGCTTTGAAAAATACGGAGGAGAACAACAATGTGGGATATGCCGAAGTGGATGTTATTACGAACTAATTTCATTTTAAGGATGTTTAAAACAATATTTTACATCACTTTTATCTTTTTACTGAGTGCAAACGCCCGGGGGCAAACAAGCTTTTTTGTTTCTCCCCAGGGTAGTGATGCGAATTCAGGAACTCAAACTAAGCCTTTTACCACAATCGAAAAGGCACAAATGGAGGCACGAAAAACACAGGGGCGTGTTAATGTTTATCTTCTGAAAGGCACCTATTATTTAACCCGTCCAATCGTTTTTACTCCGGATGATTCAAGAAAGAAAGACGAGCAACTGATGCTGACGAATTTTGAAAATAAGAAAGTTACGATCAGCGGAGGCACACCTTTAAATTTAAAATGGGAAAAGTATAAAAATGGTATCTGGAAGGCCAAGGTGGATCAAAACCTTGTTTTTGATGAATTGATTGTCAATGGAGAATTACAGCACATGGCCCGGTATCCGAATTACAATCCTCATGCCCGCTATTTAAACGGAACGGCCGACGATGTTCTCAGCAAAGAACGTGTAGCTCGCTGGAAATCACCAGAAGGAGGATACATCCATGCGATGCATCCTGCCATGTGGGGAGACGTTCATTACATCATTACCGGAAAAGACGATAAAGGCGAACTTACGCTTGAAGGCGGCTGGCAAAACAATCGTCCCATGGGAATGCATAAAAAGTACCGTTTTGTTGAAAATATTTTTGAGGAACTGGATACCGTGAACGAATGGTTTTACGATAAGAAAGTTAAAACGCTATATTATTATCCTCCTAAAGGACTGGACATTAAATTAGCTAAATTTGAATCTCCTCAAATAGCTCATTTATTTGAATTTAAAGGTTCCGAAGAGAACCCGGTAGAAAATATCACCGTCATGGGACTCCAATTGACTCAAACCCTGCGTACGTTCATGCAGAACAAGGAGCCCTTGCTGCGCAGCGACTGGACGATTTACCGCGGGGGTGCTGTGTTTTACAACGGTGCTGTAAATTGTGCCCTCGAAAATTGTAAGCTATACAATTTGGGAGGCAATGCCATCTTTTTCAATAAATACAATCGCAATTGTGAGGTGTCGGGATGTATGGTTTCCAAAATCGGGGCCAGTGCCGTCTGTTTCGTTGGCGATTCGAAGGCCGTGCGCTCTCCGAGCTTTAATTATTACCAGTTTGTTTCGTTGGCACAGCTTGATCGAACGCCTGGTCCCAAAACGAACAATTACCCGGCAGATTGTACCGTGTTTGATAACCTCATGTTTGATATTGGGCAGGTCGAAAAGCAATCGGCTGGTGTGGAACTATCCATGTGTCAGAGCATCACGGTAAGTCACAACACCATTTACGATGTTCCCCGCGCCGGTATCAACGTGAGCGAGGGAACCTGGGGCGGTCATATCATTGAGTACAACGATGTGTTCAATACGGTACTGGAAACGGGCGACCACGGCTCGTTCAATTCATGGGGACGCGATCGTTACTGGAATCCAAACAAAGCAATACTCGACTCAATTGTAGAAACCAATTTCGACCTTGCGCTGCTTGATGTGGTTAAACCCATCATCCTCCGCAACAACCGCATGCGTTGCGATCACGGCTGGGATATCGACTTGGATGACGGTTCAAGCAACTACCGCATTTACAATAACTTGTGTTTGAATGGCGGCATAAAACTGCGCGAAGGTGTTGACCGTGTCGTTGAAAACAACATCATGGTCAACAATACGTTCCATCCGCATGTGTGGTTTAAGAAAAGCAACGATGTGTTCAGGCATAACATCGTTTCAACCGATTATTTACCTATCAATGTAGAAGGCTGGGGCAAAGAAGTTGATTACAATGTCTTTCTCGATTCAACTTCGCTTAAAGCAGCACAGGCCAGAGGAACAGATAAACATTCGGTGTGCGGTGAACTGGATTTTGTGGATTCTGAAAAAGGCGACTTTCGTTTGAAATCGGGTTCCGTTGCTTTCTCAGTTGGTTTTAAGAACTTTGCAATGGATAGCTTTGGAGTTGTTTCTCCAAATTTAAAAGCTCTGGCCAAGAAAGTACCATTGCCCAAGGTGATTGCCCTTGACAAAATAAAGAAAGGTGAACTAATCAATTTTATGGGAGCGAAGGTCAAAGATATTACAACGCTTGGAGAACAATCGGCGACTGGTATGGATAGTATCCGAGGGGTACTGGTTGTTGAAGTGGCTCTTGGTTCGGCCGCATCCGGGTTTTTGAAGCCTAACGATGTGATTCTGTCTCTCAATAATAAGAAAACAGATAAGTTGCGTGATTTGCTTGAGGCCCGCATGTCGGTTATCGGTTCAAGCACCGACATTGTTATTTTTCGTAACCAGAAAGAATTAAAGAAAAGGGTAGTATTGGGGAATAAGAAATAAAATTTCAATATTTGAAATAAAGATGATCATGAAAGATTTATTGCTCTGCATATTTTGCGCGACTGCATTATTAACAATAGGAAGTACGAATGCACAAGACGTTCACGATTGGGAAAATCCCAATGTCATAGGCATTAACAAGGAAAATTCCCATTCATATAGTTTTCTGGAGGAACAAAAGGCGAATGACCCAATGGTTCGGTCGCTCGATGGTATTTGGAAATTCAAATGGTCGCCCGACCCGCAATCACGGCCCGTTGATTTTTATGCCGAAAGTTATTCGACGAGTGATTGGGATGATATCGTGGTTCCCGGAAATTGGGAACTCCAGGGATTTGGCACGCCAATTTACACCAACTTTACCTATCCTTTCAAACGCGATCAACCAAAGGTTACTGAGCAGCCTGACAAACTTTACACAAGTTTTCTTCACCGGGATCCCGTTGGCAGTTATTGCACCCCTTTTTCAGTGCCTGAAAACTGGGACAACAAACTTGTGTTTCTTAATTTCGGAGGTGTGCGGTCGGCCATGTATGTATGGGTAAACGGGAAGAAAGTCGGTTATAGCCAAAATTCGATGACGCCTGCCGAATTTGATATCACAAAGTATATTCAAAAAGGAGAAAATAAGCTGGCCGTGGAAGTTTACCGGTGGAGCGACGGCAGTTACTTGGAAGATCAAGACATGTGGCGATTGAGCGGCATATTTCGGGATGTGGATTTGATAGCAAATCCTAAAACGTTTATCAAGGATTTCTTTGTAAAAGCCATACCGGACAATTCTTTTGACAACGCAGATGTTTCAATAAACCTGACCATTGATAACCGTTCGGAACAACCAGTTTCGGGCTTGTTGTTGGAAGGTGAAATTACTGGTTACTCCAAAACGGGAGGTATCGTTGACATTCCTTTAACTGAAAAAGTTCCGGCTGTCGGTCAGTCAAAACAGGTTTCGCTTGTAATGAAATCATCAATAACCAAACCCCTGCTTTGGTCGGCTGAAACGCCCGATCTGTACCATCTTTCATTAAAATTAAGAAACGGGAAGGGGAAAATCCTTGAAAAAGCCGAATGTTATTTTGGAGTACGCAAAATTGAAGTTCGGGGACAGGTTTTTTATGTGAATGGGAAAGCTGTCAAATTGAAGGGAGTGAACCGTCATGAACATCATCCGCGAACCGGAAAACATATTGACCGGCAAACAGTTATAAAAGATATTGAGTTGATGAAACAGGCCAACATCAACATGGTTCGCACCAGTCACTATCCAAACGATCCGATATTTTACGAATTGTGCGACAAGTATGGATTGTATGTGATGGACGAAACTAACCAGGAATCGCACGGCTATGGAATCGGGAACAGCATTATCGGTGATAATTCGGCATGGAAAAAAGCACTTGTTTCAAGGATTGTCTCAATGGTTGAACGGGATAAAAACCATGCCTGCGTGATCATGTGGTCGCTTGGAAATGAAAGTGGTCGTGGCCGGAACTTGATAGCGATGGCCGATACGGTAAAAAAACTGGATCCAACACGACTGGTATTTTCCGATACCCAGCGCGATGTTTCTGCCATTTACGACGATGGTTATTTACCACCTGATAAATTTAAAAAATTGGCTGACGACATCAGCGACAAACCTGTTTTCATGCGTGAATACGCACATGCGATGGGAAATTCCGAAGGAAACCTGCAAGAGTATTGGGATATTATCTACGCTGATTCAAGTATTGTTGGTGCGGCCATCTGGGATTGGGTGGATCAGGGAATCGCCAAAAAAATTGATGGTTCTCCAATGAGGTACGATCAGCATCCTGCCAGTTTAAAACTGAAAGATGATGAGTTTTGGGCGTATGGCGGCGATTTTGGCGATCAGCCTAACGATGGTGCATTTTGTATTAATGGGTTGGTTGGGCCGGACAGGGTGCCGCACCCGCATTATTACCAAGTTCAGAAAGTATATCAGTACATAGACTTCGAGCTGGAGAACAAAAACCCGCTGAAGGTGAAAGTCATTAATCGTTACGATTTTACTTCTACCAATAAGTTTGATTTGGTCTACGAATTCCTTGTGAACGGGAAAGTGACAAAAACAGGACAGTTAGACTGCCCGTCGGTTGCCCCCGGAAAATCACACGATGTTTTACTTGACCTTCCCAAAGAATATGAAAACTGGAATGGTGAAGTTATCCTGAATGTGTATGCCCGTTTAAGAAAACCTACTCTTTGGGCCGAAACCGGATTTACAGTTGCTCGTGAACAGTTCGTTCTGAAAACCGTCACTCCTCTAAAAATCGCTGCCGAAGGCACCATACCCGTAGTTGACGAAACTCCTTCAAATATTAAAGTCGAGGCAGGTTCTATCATATTTAATTTTGATAAAACGAGCGGTGCGTTAACCAGTTGGAAGGCGAATGACAAAGAGTTGCTCAAAGGCAGCCTGGAACCTTATTCCTGGAAACCTGCAAACGATAACCAGAAAAGGAACGGTTACGATAAGCGGCTTGGTAAATGGAAACATGCCGGTGCTACCCGAAAGGTTCAAAATGTTCAGGTTCAGAAATATCAGGGATTGGCCATTATCACTTTCAATATGAAACTTCCTGCCGTTGGTGCATCGTATCAATTGACTTATTCGATCAATGGAGCCGGGAAATTGCAAGTTGAGGCTGCGTACACACCGGAATCTGATACTATCCCGCTGATACCCAAATTCGGCATGCGAATGAGAATACCTTCGGAATTGAACACAATTGACTGGTATGGACGCGGGCCTTTCGAAAATTATCCCGATCGCAAAACCGGCTACCCGATTGGATTAAACGAATTGAAACTCGAAAACTTCATAACCGATTATGTGGTGCCGCAGGATAATTCCAATCGCTGCGATGTTCGCTGGTTCACCTTTTCGAACCGCAATGAGGGAAGCATGAAAGTGACCGGTTTGCAGCCGCTTTGTTTCCGTGCATGGCCTTACACCGAAGATGATTTGGAAAAGGCCAGGCATCCATATGAATTGCCTAACCGCGATTTCATCAACCTGAATATCGACTTGAATATCCATGGGGTTGGTGGCAATGATAGTTGGGGAGCCAGGACATTGGAGAAATATACTATTGACGGAAATAAGCCTTACAACTATGGATTTATTCTGGAGTATGACGGGGCCAAATAGTAAAAATGAAAGACAGCTCTGGCGAATAAAGAATTTCGAGAAATTATGAATAATTAAATTCCATGTAAATGCATAAAAAAATATTATTTTGATGGTATTTGAAACAATGTCACCCTTCAGTCGCTAATTTCCACATTTTCCATTAAAACTTGAAAGCACTTCCGAGTTTCTGTTGATAACTTTTTCATTTGAAAAGCTGAATGTCAATGAGGTTTTCACAGAGGGGTGTTTTCATCATTTCTGTTAGCAAATACGCCTCTCTGGTTAACTTGAAAATATTTTTTCATTCAATTTACTGTTTTGTATTTCAGTGTGTTAATAACTTTTGACTGATTTTCTTTCAAGTGATTTTTGATTCATTCATTTTTTGTACAAAGCACGACAGAATGAATCACGAGCAAAAAACTGATGATCTTTATGCCCTTGTTTACAGTATGATTACTGAACTTGAGAGCTTGAAGGTAAACAACGCACAACTTCAAAAGGAGAATGTCAGGCTTAGTCAAGCGAACCAGTTGTTGAATCAGGAACTCGAAAAATACCGTACACCCAAAAACAGTGGCAATAGTAGCCTACCCCCATCGAGCGATTTACCCAAGCTGAAAAAAACGCAAAGTCTTCGCACACCATCAGGGAAAAAGCCCGGAGGCCAGCCAGGCCATGAAGGTACAACCTTGGAAATGGCCGGCACTACTGATACGATTCAACAACACAGCCCCAATTATTGCACTTGCTGTGGGGAAGATCTCAGCCATTACCCGGCTCATTTTATTGGCCGCCTCAGGTTATAGACATTCCGCCCATTAAGCCAATCGTTACCGAATACCAACTGTTTGAGGTACATTGCCGGTGTGGGCACAACAATAAGGCATCTTATCCTGAAGGTATTCTTACCCCAGTCAGCTATGAATCGGGTGTACAATCATTGGTTTTCTACCTGAGTGTGCGCCAATACCTGCCCGTTGAACGCATCACCGAACTGTTGTCTTCGCTCTGCGGCCTGTCGCTCAGCACCGGTGGTGTTTGCTACCTGCTTGAAAAGGTAAAACTAAAAGCTCTCCCGGTTTATGAAACAATCAGGCAAATAATAGCCAATGGTAAAGTAATCGGTGCCAATGAAACGGGGGTCAACATCAACGGAAAGAACTATTGGGTCTGGACATTCCAGAACTCGATAGCCACTTATATTGCCATCCACAAAAGCCGCGGAACAAAGGCCATTGAACAAATTATGCCTGAAGGATTTGAAGACAAAAGCTCAAGACCGCATACGATCCATTATGCATTAAATGACTTTGAAAAAACGCTCGTTTCATCAATTAGACAATCTACATGGTTGTCTTTAGATGAAGTACCGGATATGGTTATACCAACTAATCCCGGTATTACAAGAAGTGTTGTTTATAGAACTTTTGTTCACGAAGGAATAAATAAAGTACCGGAAAAAGAGAAAGACAAAGCCAAAAAATTTAAGGAGTAT